>CADBTC010000298.1 GCA_902797445.1 uncultured Eubacteriales bacterium
CGCTTCCTGGACGCCTACGGCAAGGATATGGAGTTCTGCCAGCTGCAGCTGAACTACCTGGACTGGACGTTCCAGCACGGCAGGGAAAAGGTGGAACTGCTCCGGCAGTGGGGCATTCCCGTCTGGGTGATGGAGCCTCTGCGCGGCGGCAAGCTGGCAAAGCTCAAGCCGGAGCATGAAGAAAGGCTGAAAGCCCTCCGCCCCGATGAGGAGGTCCCCGCCTGGGCCTTCCGCTTCCTGCAGAGCATCCCCTCCGTCACCATGATCCTCTCCGGCATGTCAAATCAAGAGCAGCTGGAGAAGAACCTCCAGACCTTTGCAGAGGACAAACCGCTGAGCGAGCCGGAGATGAAAACCCTGATGGATATCTCTGCCCGGATGCTCTCCCTCGGCACGGTGCCCTGTACCGCCTGCCACTATTGTGTCAGCCACTGCCCCCAGGGACTGGACATTCCATACCTGCTTTCCCTGTATAACGAGCACGCCTACACGGGCGGCGGCTTTATCGCCCCGATGGCTCTGAGCGCCCTGCCTGCCGACAAACAGCCCCAGGCCTGCCTGCAGTGCCGCAGCTGTGAACAGGTCTGTCCGCAGCAGATCAGGATCTCCGAGGTGCTGGCTGATTTTTCGGCAAAGCTTGGATAAGAATCCTCTGATTTCAGACAAATACTTTTCACGATAAATCGTGCGAAACTCCTGTCAACGAAGAATCTATTGCGAATTAGACCAAAAAATTCCGAAATTCTCAATAGTAATGAGAATTTCGGAAAATAATGGGATAAATCATACTGGATACCTGTCTGCAATCTGAAAACGGGCAGCGGTTTTGACACCGCTGCCCAGCTGCGTTTGTTGCTTTTATAACAAACGACCGAGAGGGCTTCCCTCCCGGCCGTTTGTTATGTCTGACAGTCTATCATTTAGAATGGATATGTACTCTTCCGTGTAATATCGCCCCCTTACATAGGCGATTAAGGAGACGGAGAACCGCCCCCTGTATCTGTGGAAGGATCTGGATCACCCCTGCCGAACCAGGCATTCCCTTCCCTGGAAGGCGAAGCCGTATTTCAGGATACGATCCGCCGGGATCCCCCGGGCCAGGAGTGACGCGTCGTACCGCTTTTCCTCAATCTGCCGGAGCGCATTTCTCGCCGTATCCTCCAGCCCTTCCTCGTCATCCAGTTTGTCAAAGACCTTGAATTCCAGAATGGCCGCCGGGGCATCGGCGTGCTTTGGTTCCATCACCACATCATACCGGCCATATCCGCTTTCCCGGTTGGAAGTCACCCGATAATCCCGAGCGTTTTCCGCCAGCAGGCCCAGCACCAGGCCGTGATAAAAATTCTCCGGCAGCTTGATGGAGGGATTCTTCCCCCCATCGAAGGAGCTCATGGAGGTCAGCATAATATCATTTAAAATCCGGGTTACGCCGCGGACATCCCCCTGCAGCAGGGCCTTCGTGAATTTCGAGAGCCCGCCGGTCTGGCTGAACCAGTCCCTGACCATCTGTTCAAACATCATTTCTGTTTCCAGATTCGTCAGCTTCATCGTATAGTCAGGCCGGGTTCTTGTACGGGACGCCTCCAGCTTGGATACCACGCGCACCGGCTTCAGATAGCCCGTCGCCAGCAGCAGGCTCCATACCGCAGCCGGATTCGTATCCAGCTGGTTGTAGATGATCTGCTCATCGATGGGCACCGTCACCGTCCCGCCGCGCAGCAGATCCTCAAACTGTTTTTTGATATCCGGCTCTCCGGTGCGCAGCAGCTTCCCCACCAGCCCGTTCCCGCTGGTGTTCGCCCAGTAGGTGTCGAACTTTCCCGTGTTCAGATAGTTGGTGACCGACCAGGGATTGTAGATGTCCGTCACGCTGCCGAAGGTAAACCCGTCATACCAGGTTTTGACCTCCTGCTTTTCCGCTTCTCCGAAGCCCTGCTCCTCCAGCGCCGCAAAAACCTCCTGCTCCGTAAAGCCGAAGGAGGTCGCATACATGTCCGAGGTTGTCGTCACCACCACCAGGTTGTTCAGATCCGAGAAAATGGATTCCCTGCTCACCCGGGTGATCCCCGTCATGATGCCCCGCTCCAGCGAGGGATTTGTCTTGAACGCGTTGTTGAACATGTTTCTGGTAAAAGCCACCAGCTCATCCCAGAATCCGTGAATATAGGCTTCCTGCAGCGGCGTATCGTATTCATCCAGGAAGATCAGTGCCTTTTTCCCATGGTATAAATACAGCCAGTCACACAGCTTTCTAATCGCAATGGCTGCCATATAGTCAGGCATATCAGCGCGGACACCGTCGAAGAATTCCCTGTCCGCGTCGGAGAAAAGCGGTTCCTGCATCATCTTGCGATGCCGGCCGTATAAATCCGCAATCAGTTGATTCAGACCGGCTCTGGTCCCTTCATAGGTCGTCGCCTTGATCCCTGCGAAGCTCAGGAAGATGACCGGCCATTTTCCCTGCTGCTCCCGCATGGCCGGGTCTTCCCAAACCTTCAGGCCTTCAAAAAGCTCCCCGCGGTTCGCGTATTTATTAGAGAAAAAGCAGTTCAGCATGGACATATTCAGCGTCTTTCCAAACCGCCTTGGCCGGGTAATCAGGGTTACCGCATCCCGGCCCCGCCACCATTCCCG
>CADBTC010000299.1 GCA_902797445.1 uncultured Eubacteriales bacterium
ACCTCCGGCTTCCGGGCCATGGCCCACGCCCTGGACCGGAATACCGGCAAAACCTATATGAGCGACAGCCTGATGCTGGACGTGGGCGAATGCGTCTACGGCCTGGGCGAGCGCTTCACGCCCTATGTCAAAAACGGCCAGAGCGTGGATATGTGGAACGCCGACGGCGGCACGGCCTCCGAGCTGGCCTATAAGAACATCCCCTTCTATATGACGAACCGGGGCTACGGCATCTTCGTGGAGGATACCTCCGACGTCAGCTTCGAAATCGCCAGCGAAAAGGTGGAGCGCGCCCAGTTCTCCGTCGAGGGCGAAACCCTGGTCTACGATGTGATCTACGGCGAAACCCCGAAGGGAACCCTGGACCTCTATACGGCCCTCACCGGGCGCCCGCCCCTCCTGCCGGCCTGGAGCTTCGGCCTGTGGCTGTCGACGTCCTTTACGACCAATTACGACGAGCAGACCGCCAGCAGTTTCATCGACGGCATGGCCCAGCGGGATATTCCCCTCTCCGTGTTCCATTTCGACTGCTTCTGGATGCGCGGCTACAACTGGTGCGATTTCGAATGGGATCCCGAAACCTTCCCGGATCCGGAGGGCATGCTGAAGCGCTACCACGACCGGGGCCTGAAGCTCTGCTGCTGGATCAATCCCTATATCGCCCAGCAGTCCCCCCTCTTCGCGGAGGGCGCGGAAAAGGGCTATCTGATCCGGAAAACCAACGGCGACGTCTGGCAGACGGACCTGTGGCAGGCCGGCATGGGCATCGTGGACGTAACCAATCCCGCGGCCCGCGCGTGGTACTGCGGATACCTGAAAAAGCTGCTGGCCATGGGCGTGGACTGCCTGAAAACCGACTTCGGCGAGCGGATCCCGGTAAAGGATATCGCGTATTTCGACGGCTCCAGCGCCCTGCATATGCATAACTATTATACCTATCTGTATAACCAGATGGTCTTCGAAACCATTAAGGAAGTCCGCGGCGAGGGCGAGGCCATCCTCTTCGCCCGCAGCGCCACAGCGGGCTGCCAGCAGTTCCCGGTGCACTGGGGCGGCGATAACAGCGCCTCCTATGTCTCCATGGCGGAAACGCTGCGGGCGGGCCTGTCCATGAGCCACAGCGGCTTCGGCTTCTGGAGCCACGATATCTCCGGCTTCGAATCCACCGCCCCGGCCCATGTGTATAAGCGCTGGGTCCAGTTCGGCCTCCTCTCCTCCCACAGCCGGCTCCACGGGTCCTCCAGCTATCGGGTGCCGTGGGCCTTCGATGAGGAGAGCGTGGACGTCGTCCGGAAGTTCACGAAGCTGAAATGCCGCCTGATGCCCTACCTCTACGCCGCGATGATGGA
Source organism: uncultured Eubacteriales bacterium (assembly GCA_902797445.1). Lineage (GTDB taxonomy): Bacteria > Bacillota > Clostridia > Christensenellales > Aristaeellaceae > Aristaeella. The sequence continues at coordinate 1,350 of CADBTC010000299.1, forward strand.
AGCCCATACCCACGGCACGCCCCTCATGCGCCCCATGATGCTGGAGTTCCCGCAGGATCCCGCCTGCGATACCCTGGACCGGCAGTACATGCTGGGGGAAAGCCTGCTGGTGGCGCCCATCTTCCGCGAGGACGGCCGGGTCGCCTATTATCTGCCGGACGGCTGCTGGACCTCCCTGCTCAGCGACGGCAAAACCGCGGGCGGCCGCTGGGTCGAGGAGCAGCACGACTTCATGTCCCTGCCCCTGATGGTCCGGCCGGGCACGGTGCTGCCCCTGGGCGGCTGCGATACCCGCCCCGATTATGATTACACGGACAATCTGGAGCTCCATGTGTATCAGCTGCCCGAGGGCGAAAGCCGCACCGTGAAAATCAACGATACGAAGGGCAGCCTGGCCGCGACCTATACCGTGACCATGAAAAACGGCAAAGCCGAGGTCGAAACCGACGCCCGCAATCCCTATACCGTCATCCTCCATTAAGAGACAGGGGGACGGTTCCGCCTATAAGCACAGGGCCCATCCGAAAGGACGGGCCCTGTTTTTTGTCTCCTGTTTTCCTGTCTCCTTGTCTCCTATTTGAACAGCTCCGGCAGGAAGGACCGGATGCACCTTCTCCACACCGTCCAGTCATGCCCGCCGGGGAAGGTTTCCCTCCGGATCCGCAGGCCCTTCCCTTCCAGGAATCGGTCATCCTCTTCAAATCTTCCCCAGAACTGATCCTCCGTGCCCATGGCCCGATAGAACAGGCGGAACGCCCGGTGGAACCGATCCGGATCGTCCAGAATCGCGAGATGCTCCTCCGGCGTTTCCGTGGGCCAGGGGGCTCTCAGGAACCCGCTGAACAGACCCGCGTAGCCGAACAGCTCCGGATGGGCCAGCGTGGTCACGCTCGTCTGATAGCTCCCCATGCTGAGGCCCGCCATCGCCCGGCTCCATTTGTCCGTCAGCACGGAATATCTGTCCTCGATATAGGGGATCAGATCCGTCAGCAGCACCTTCGGAAACAGGCCGCGATCCCCTTCACCGCCCTTTTTCACCATCCCGTTTCCCATCACGATGATCATTTCCGTCATCTGCCCGCGGGAATGCAGCTGATCGGCGATCCGGCCCACATGCCCCTGATAGACCCAGCCGGTTTCGTTCTCCCCGTATCCGTGCTGCAGATACAGCACCGGATATTTTTTCGCGGGCGTGTAAGCCGGCGGCGTATACACGAGGCACACTTCGTGCTTCCCGGTCACCGCGGAAGGAACATAATGCCGCGTCACCGCTCCATGCGGAACGCCCTCCAGATCATCCCAGCCTTCCATGTCCCCCACCGGCACATCCACAAAGTTCATCGGCCGGCAGCACCCGTACCCAATCGGCAGATAGGG
>CADBTC010000300.1 GCA_902797445.1 uncultured Eubacteriales bacterium
AACAAGATCAAGCTCGCGAAGTGGGCCTTCATCGGCAAGCAGTGGCACGACAGCGCGACGCTGTGCAACTGGATGTATCCCATGACCATCGCCACCAGCAAGAAGCGGAACTATATCGGCGACCTGGACCTGGACGCCAAGTACATGACGGCGGTCACCGGGGAAACCTATACCCGGGAGGATCAGGAGCACGACAGCGAGCGCATCAGCCAGCTGCTGCGGGTCATGACCGCGGTCAGCTTCAAGCTGAACCTGGGCAGCACCAACCTGCGGAAGGATCACGACCAGGTGAGCGAATGGGTGTTCGACAAGGAGCCGGACTTCAAGCCCTTTGAGGAAGGCACCGTGAAGCTGGACCGGGCTGACTGGGAAAAGAGCCTGGATATGTGGTACGAAGCCATGGGATGGAACAAGGAAACCGGCATTCCGACCCGGGCCACCCTGGAAAAGTTCGACCTGGGCGACTGCGCGGACAAGCTGGAAGAGCTGGGCATCATCGGATAAAAACGGGCATTTTCCCCTAAAAAAGAAACTCCTGCCGATACCGTGGCAGGAGTTTCTTTTGCGGGAGGCGAAAAGTATTTCGGCAGGATGAACGACCGGGCCAGGAAAGGAGCGGATTCCGTGGCATTATTTGGAAGAAGAAAACCGGGATTTTCCCGCGAAGAGGAATGGAAGCCGGAGGAGATTCCGGGCGAATTCAGCGACGCGCTGGATCCCGCGGTGAATAAGGAAATTGATCACCCCCATCCGGAAAAGAAAGCGGCGCAGGACGCGGCGCAGCAAGCGCTGGCCGAACCGGCGGATACCGGGGAGGCAGCGGATAAGGGAGAAAAAACCGGAGAGACGGCGGAAAAGCAGGACCTGTTTGACTACCTGCAGAGCCTGCCGGATGTGGAGGATCCCTTCCCGCCGTCGGAGCCGGAACCGGAGGCGCCGCCGGAGCCGGAAATGACCAAGGCGCAGCTGCTGGCGGACTTTATCCGGGAGCGGTGCCTGTCGGCGCTGCTGACGCCCCGGGAGCTGATCGCCCGGGACGAGCCGGACGCCGACGCCCTGATCGCGGAAATGGAGGCGGACGAGCGCTGCGGGGACATCTGCCGGGTGGAGGGACAGAAGGACGTATACTTCTACTGCGGTGAGACCATGGCCCATAACTACGCGAAGATCGCCATGCTGACGACGGAAAGGGACGACGCCCGGACCGTGGCGGAGATGGTGCGCTTCAACTGCAAGGCGTTTCCGACCCCCACGCCGGTGTATTACTTCGCGCGGCAGCCCTTTTTCCTGGACCGGGAACGGATGAAGGCCGTCGTCGCCGGGATGAAGGAGCAGGAAGCGTACCGGGATATCCGGGAAGTGATTGCGGATGTCAACGGGGAGCCCTATCTGTATTCCATCGACCTGATGAGCGAAAAATACGCCCGGGCGCTGGCCAACGGGGCGGAATCCCGGGAAGCGGACGACTGAACCCGTTTTCCAATGGGAGGAAAGGACAGGAAAAAGATGCTGGAGCATGCCCTGTGGACCGATGCCCGGGATCTGCTGCTGGAAAAGGCGGCGCCGGTGGGAAAGGAATATGTCAGCCTGGAGGACTGCCCCGGCCGGGTGCTGGGATTCGACCTGCAGGCCAGGGCGGATGTGCCGCCCTTCGACCGGTCTCCCTACGACGGATATGCCCTGCGGTCGGCGGATACCGCGGGGGCGGACCGGGACCATCCGGTGACGCTGCGGGTCACCCAGACCCTGCAGGCCGGTCGGCCGGGGGTGCCGGTGCGGCCCGGGGAGGCCGCCCGGATCATGACGGGCGCGCTGATCCCGGAAGGGGCCGACTGCGTCGTCATGTACGAAAAAACGGTCTTTACGCCGGAGACGGTGACCCTCTTTGCGGAAACGCAGCCTGGAGAAAACGTGGTCCGCAGGGGAGAGGACACCCCGGCGGGCGCCCTGCTGGCCGCGAAGGGAATGATCATTGATGCCGGACTGGCCGGGACGCTGGCGGCCCAGGGCCTGGCAAAAATCCAGGTATACCGCCGGCCGGTCATCGGGCTTCTGTCCACAGGGACGGAGCTGGTGGAGCCCGGAGAGAAGCTGGGGCCGGGGCAGATTTATGACGCGAACCGGGCCAGCTTTACCGCCCTGCTTTTCCGGGAGGGGTGCGAAACGCGCTTCCTGGGCCGGGCGGGGGACGACGCGGAGACCATTCGGGAGCGGATCGCCTCGGCGCTGCAAAGCTGCGACGCCGTGATCGTGACCGGCGGGGTGTCCGTGGGAGACTGGGATCTGACCCCGGAGGCCATGACCCGGGCGAGGGCGGAGATCCTGGTCCGGGGCGTAGACATGAAACCCGGGATGGCCTGCGCCTTCGGGATCGCGGAGGGTAAGCTGATCCTGGGCCTCAGCGGCAATCCGGCCTCCTCGATGACGAATTTCTGCGCCTGCGCCCTGCCGGCGATCCGGAAAACCCGGGGCATGCTGAAGGTACTGCCGCAAACAATCCGGGCAACGCTGAAGCGGGACTTTCCCAAGAAGAGCCCGGCGGAGCGGTTCCTGCGGGGAAGGCTGCTCCTGTCCGACGGGCGGGTGCTGTTTGTCTCGTCCGACAATCAGGGCAACGCGGTGCTGACCAGCGCCATCGGCAGCGATACCTTCCTGCGGATCCCGGCGGGGAGCGGCCCGATGCCCGCGGGCACGGTGCTGGAGGGCTTCCGGATCTGAGAAGCCGGGCCTGCGGCCGACAAAACGACGCCAAAAAAACAGGAGAAGCCGGTTCGGCGGAACGGCTGCATGCACAGACCGGCTCGCCCAGGGCAGAAAACGGAGGACGGAAGATGGGCATACCGGTCATGGGTTTTTCCGCCTGGTCCGGGACGGGGAAAACCCGCATCCTGGAAGCGGTGATCCGGATCCTGACGGAAAAGGGCCTGCGAATCGGCGTCATCAAGCATGACGTCCACGGCTTTGAGATCGATCAGCCGGGCAAGGACTCCTTCCGCCACCGGCAGGCCGGAGCGGCCGCGGTGGTGCTGACCTCCCCGGAGCGGACGGCCGTGATCGAGGAGAGGGGAATCGATCTGGATCAGTGCATCGCCCGGATCCGGGACGTGGATCTGATTCTGGTGGAGGGCTTTAAGGATGCTCCCATTCCCCGGATCGGGATCAGCCGGAAGGCAACGGGAAAGGGCCTGCCCTGCGGTCCGGAAGCCTATATCGCCGTCGTAACGGACGACGAAACCATCCTTACGGAGAGGCCGCGGTTCGGGATCGACGAGACGGAAGCCCTGGCGGATTGGATTTTCCGGCAGGTCCGGGGTGAGTCTCCGGAGAATCCAAAGGGAATACTGCAAACAGGGATACGGGAGAAAGCAAAGGATATGACGGAAAAGGACATGCCGGAGAAAAACATGCCGGAGCAGGAAAAACGCGAAACGGAAGGGGACTTTACCCACTTTAACGATCAGGGCCGAGCCCGGATGGTGGACGTGGGGGAGAAAGCGCCCACGGCCCGCCGGGCGGTGGCCGCGGGACGGGTGCTGGTAAACCGGGAAACCTTCGACAAAATCCGCAGCGGCGGGATGAAAAAGGGGGACGTGCTGACGGTGGCCCAGATCGCGGGCATCATGGCCGCGAAGCATACGCCGGACTGGATTCCCATGTGCCATCCGGTGCCGCTCAGCGGGATCGACCTGAAGCTGACCCTGAACGAGGAGCGGCTGTCGGTGGAGATCGAGGCCAGCGCGGAATGCTTCGGGCGGACCGGGGTGGAAATGGAAGCCCTGACCGCGGTCAGCGGCGCGGCCCTGACGGTTTACGATATGTGCAAGGCCGTGCAGAAGGATATGGTCATCGACGATATCCGCCTGATCCGGAAAACCGGCGGCATCCACGGGGACTACGAGCGGAAGGAGACGGGAAATGACTGAGGGAACGTTGAAGGCGGCCGTGCTGACGATCAGCGATAAGGGGTACCGGGGGCAGCGGGAGGACACCAGCGGCCCCGCGGTGCGCCGGATGCTGGAGGAGGCGGGATGGGAGGTCGTCCATACCGCCGTTCTGCCGGACGAGCGCGAGTTGATCCGGGCGGAGCTGATCCGCCTGGCGGATACGGCTAAACTGCCGCTGATCGTGACCACCGGGGGCACCGGCTTTTCGCCCCGGGATATCACGCCGGAAGCCACCGGAGACGTCGTCGAACGGCTGTGCCCGGGCATTCCGGAGGCCATGCGGGCGGAGAGCATGAAGATTACGCCCCATGCCTGCCTGTCCCGGGAGACCGCGGGGATCCGGGGCGGAACGCTGATTGTCAATCTGCCCGGGAGCCGGAAGGCCGCGACGGAAAACCTTGCCGCGGTGCTGAAGCCCCTGCGCCACGGGGTGGAGATGCTCCTGTCCGCGGGGTCCGCGGACTGCGCGGCGCCGGAAAAGGGGAAAACCGGGGTCTTCGGATCCGCCGGGGAGAAGCCCTCCGCGGACGCGTGGCTGCGGGAAGCCAAGGCGGCGCCCGGGGCAGAGCAGGCCGGGATGTACCTGATTCACAACGGCGTGGTCCGGGCGACGGCCCGCAGCCGGGTCCGGGAAGGGGATGCTTCCGCGCCGCCGGTGAAGGGGATGCTGTTTTCCTGCGACCGGGAGAAGGCGGAGGCGGCCATCTCGGAGGCCCGGAGGATGGAGGGCGTCTGCTTCGTAAAGGTCTGGGTCAATGAAGGCGAGCTGCGGGTGGGGGACGACATCATGCAGGTCCTGATCGGGGCCGATATCCGCCCCCATGCGGTCAAAGCGCTGGAGACCCTGGTGGGCCGGCTGAAGAATGAATGCGTGACCGAAAAGGAGCTTTACAGGGCTCCGGAAATCGGGTAGAATAAAGGGCAAGGGAATCGGTCTGTCCCGCCCGCAAAAGGCATACGGGGCGGAAGGGCGGCCGGTTCAGGGGAACGACCAAACGCACAATATGAGGAGGACCTGGAGAATGAAAAGACGGATACTGGCGCTGGTCATCGGACTTGCGATGCTGCTGACCGTTTTGCCGGGCATGGCGGAAACGGCCACGGTATCGGGGACGGCCACAGGCACCGCGAAGGGCTTCGGCGGCGAGGTGACGGTGACCATCACCCTGACGGATGGCAAGGTTACGGACGTGCAGATGACCGGCCCGGACGAAACGGAGGGCATCGGCTCCATCGTGATCAAGGAATGGCCGGCCGCCTTTGTCGCGGCCGACGGCGTGGTGGATACCTATTCCGGCGCCACCTTTGCCCAGATCACCCGTAACGGCGTGCTGGAGGCGGCCAACGCCGCGCTGACCGCCCTGGGCGTGAAGCCGGAGGATTATGCCCGGATCGCCGTGGCGGAGGAAGGCGAGGATCAGGTGCTGACCACGGACGTGGTGATCGTCGGCGCGGGCGGCGCGGGCATGACGGCAGCCATTACCGCGGCGGACGCGGGCAAGAACGTCGTCATCGTGGAAAGCCAGCCCGCGGTGGGCGGCAACTCCGTGAAATCCACGGGGGGCATGAACGCCGCCAAGACGGCCTATCAGGACGAAAACACCTTCGCGGAAGCCGCCGGCGTGGAGAAGACGCTGGCTGCCGCGGAAGGGTACGCGGACAACGAGGCGATTACCGCCCTGGCGAAGACGGTGAAGGAACAGTGGGACGCCTATCAGGCGAATCCCGAAGGATATTTTGACTCCACGGAGCTGTTTGCCCTGGATACGATGATCGGCGGCAAGGGCATCAACGATCCGGAGCTGGTGAATACGCTGGTGAACAATTCCGCCGCGGCGATTGACTGGCTGAAAACCATCAATATCGATCTGAAAAACGTGGGTCAGTTCGGCGGCGCGGCCGTCAAGCGGATTCACCGCCCGGTGGACGAGAACGGGAAGACCCTTTCCGTGGGCGCCTATACCGTTCCCCTGCTGGAGACGGCCGTCAAGGAGCGGGAAAACATCATTCTGATGCTGGATACGACGGCGACGGAAATTCTGACGGACGCGAACGGCGCGGCCTGCGGCATCCTGGCCAAGGGCAAGAGCGGAAATACCGTGCAGGTGAACGCCGGCGCGGTGATCCTGGCCAGCGGCGGATTCGGCGCGAATCTGGACATGGTGGTGCAGTACGCGCCCCAGCTGGCGGGCTTTATGACGACCAACGCCAGCGGCATCCAGGGACAGGGCATCCAGATGGCAACGGCCATCGGCGCGGCGACGGTGGATATGGAGCAGGTCCAGATTCATCCCACCGTGCAGGCGGATACCGCTTCCCTGATTACCGAAGGCCTGCGGGGCGACGGCGCCATCCTGGTGAACGCGGAAGGCAAGCGCTTTATTGA
>CADBTC010000301.1 GCA_902797445.1 uncultured Eubacteriales bacterium
CTGGAGGAGGTTATACCGCTGGCGGTTTACGGAAAGCTGGCCGGCGGGACAAAGGACGGGCTTCCCATCATAACGAAGGGCGGCATGATCGGTGACGATGACACGCTGATCAGGTGCCGGGATTATCTGTATAACCGGATAGGGAAGGAGAAACAGTCATGAAAGAAAACAGACCGCTTATTGCCGTTCCCATGGGGGATCCCGCCGGCATCGGACCGGAAATTGTACTGCGGGCGGCTATGAGCCGGGAGGTCAATGAAAAAAGCCGTTTCATCGTCGTCGGAGACGCCGGGGTTCTTCAGCGGGCGCTTTCATTTCCCCATATGCCGGAGGTCCGGATCCGGGTGACGGATCGTCCCGAAAAGGGAGAGTACCGGGAAGGCGTGCTGAACGTGATCGATCTGGGCAATATCGGAATCGGGGATTATGAGATGGGGTCCGTTCATGCGGCCTGCGGAAGGGCGGCCTATGAATACATCGAACAGTCCGTCCGGATGGCCATGGAGGGGAGCGTTGACGCGGTCAGCACGACGCCCATCAACAAGGAATCCCTTCACGCCGCCCATGTACCCTATATCGGACATACGGAGATTTTCGGCGCGCTGACCCATACGCCGGATCCGCTGACGATCTTTGAAGTCAGAAATACGCTGGTTTTCTTCCTGACGCGGCATGTCAGTCTGCGAAAGGCCTGCGATCTGATCACCCGGGAACGGCTGGTGGATTATGTGAAGCGAAGCTTTGCCGTGATGGAGCAGCTGGGCCTGAAAAACGCCACCATGGCGGTGGCGGGTCTCAATCCCCACTGCGGGGAGCACGGATTATTCGGAGATGAGGAGGTCAGGGAGGTCGCGCCGGCCGTGGCGCAGCTGCAGGCGGAGGGATATCCGGTTTACGGGCCCATCGGCGCGGACTCCGTCTTTTTCCAGGCCATGGAAGGAAAATACACCAGCGTCATGTCCCTTTACCATGATCAGGGACACATCGCAACGAAAACCGTCGACTTTTACAGAACGATTTCCATCACGGGGGGCATGCCGATTCTGAGGACCTCCGTGGATCACGGAACCGCTTTTGACGTGGCGGGCAAGGGACTGGCCACCAGCGTCAGCATGGAAGAAGCCATTCTGGTCGCGGCGAAATATGCCCCCTTTTTTCAGCGAAAATGATCCCTTCCAGGATCGCCGCAGGAAAGAAAAGTCATCGCAACCGGCAGCCGGATGCGGCCGGAAGAGGCTGCAGCCGCACTGATCCGGCAGGGGAGGAAAACGTATGTCATTCTATCTTTTTGTTCACTTCAGGGAGAAGACCACGCCCGACGGGGAGCAGGTTCACTTCGCTCTCAGCCGGGACGGCTTCCGCTGGGAAGCCCTGAACGGGGGCCGGCCTGTGCTGTGGGCTTATTACGGAGATCACGGCGTACGGGACATGACCATTGTCCGGGACCGGAGGAACGGGAAGGTGCACATCTTTGCAACCGACCTGTCCCTGGCCTACGGCATGCGGGGACGGTATGCGCACCGGTGGGAAAACATCGAGCGGCACGGCAGCAAATGCCTGGCGCACTGGGTGTCGGACGACCTGGTGCACTGGTCGGAGGAGCAGCTGATTCGGCTGGGGGACGATCGCTTCGGCTGCCTGTGGGCGCCGGATGTCCTCTTTGACGAGGAGGCGGGCGACTATCTGCTTCACTTTTCCGCGGCCCACGCGGAGAATGACTTTGGCGCCAAGGGAATCTATTACAGCCGGACGAGGGATTTTGTCCGCTACAGCGAGCCGAAGCTGCTTTACCGAAAGCCGGACGGGGGCTGCATCGATTCCGCCATGTACCGGGAAGGGGACCGCTATTATCTTTTCATCAAGAGCGACGACAACCCGAAGAAGATCATCGAGCTGACATCCAGCCGAACGACCGGGCCCTTTGAGCGGGTCAGCGGCTTTGACGAAGCCATGGCCGCGGTGGAGTCCGGACTGTACGAGGCGCCCACGGCGGTACGGCTTGACGACGGGCGCTGGTGCCTGTTTATCGATTATTACGGCCGGCCGGGAAGGGCGCAGGGGTATGTGCCGTTCGTGGCGCGGAGCCTGTCGGACGGAGCGTTCAGGCGGAGCGATGAATCCTTCCGCTTTCCCTACGGCTTCAAGCACGGCACCATTCTGCCCATCACCGAAGAGGAGTACGCGCGCATGCGCGGCCACGACTGGGAAGACGTTCCGGACCTGCGTTAGCTGGGCTGCCGGAACTTTCCCGAAAACGCCATTGCAATCGGACAGCTTTTCTGGTAGGCTTACGATGTGCTGACATGTATGTTATGGTTGTTCAGATTTATGCTCATGCTGGAAAGGAGACGGGGATGGCCATGGTTCAGTTAAGCGATGAAAGAATCCAGGAGATGCTGCACAAGGAGACGAAGAAAACGGAGGACCGGGTGACGCTTCTCCGATGCATCTACGCCCGGTATATGCGCCTGTACGAGCGGTACTTTGCGGATATCGACGCGCTGAACGAGGATGCGGTCGCGGATATGCGAAATTACCATGAAGAAACCATCAGCCTGATCAAATATTATTTGCTGGACATTCCCGAGGATACCTGCGAAGGCATCAAAAAATTCGAGAAGATGTACACGAATAAACTGCTGGGGAGCGACTGGCGGATGTTTCTCTTCGGCCAATACGAGGATTTCAAAGAGGAATGCAGAGACGCGGGCACCAAAAGCGAGGAGTATTATAAGGCGGAGTTTGCCCAAAGGGTTCTGATGGGTTTCTATGACGCGATGGAATATATTTTCCGCCAGGGCTTTGGGACGGAGAGCGAGGCCGGGAAAAACGTCATGAACGGAATTTCGGGGCTGCTGTTCGGAAAAGAAAAGAAGTAACGGGAAGGGCGGTCTGTTTCGAAAAATAGACCGCCTTATTTTTCTTTTTTGGGCCTTGTTATTTTCTCCGTCCGCGGGTATACTCTTCTTTCGGCTGCCGGTGCGCATCCGCCTGAGGGTGGACCTTTCCGGATGCACGGCCGCGAGACAGGCCGGACAGGCGGACACTGGGTTCGCCGCCGGAAGGAGGAGTTATGCATGCTGGTACCTGTATTGCTGTTCTGTGTGGGGCTGGTGCTGCTCATTAAGGGCGGAGACTGGTTTGTGGACGGAGCCACCGGGCTGGCGCACCGGTTCCATTTTCCGGAGCTGCTGATCGGGGCGACGGTGGTTTCCATCGGAACCACGCTGCCGGAGGTGATGGTGTCCGCGCAGGCGGCACTGGCGCATAACAGCGGTATTTCCTACGGGAACGCCATCGGGTCCATCATCTGCAATACCAGCCTGATCGCCGCGCTGACCATTGCGATCCGTCCCTCCAGGGTCAACCCCAAAACCCTTCGGCTGCCCGCAATCGCCTTCTTCATCGCGGCTGCCTTTTATATGGGCATCTCCTATCTGACGGGCCGGTTCGAACGCTGGCACGGTATCCTGCTGCTGTGCGGCTTTGTCACGTATATGGTGCTGACGGTGCTGCAGATGAAGCGGCGCCCGGAAGCGGGAGACGCGGAAGAAGCCGAGGAGACGCAGGCGAAGGAAAAAACCCTCTGGCAGGAAATTGCGCTGCTGGTGGTTGGGGCTGCGGCCATTGCCGTGGGGGCAAATCTGCTGGTGGATAACGGAACGAAGATTGCCGCCGCGCTGGGTGTTCCGGATTCCGTGATCGGGCTGACCATGGTGGCCCTGGGCACCTCCCTGCCGGAGCTGGTGACCGCCATCACCGCCCTGGCAAAGGGGCACAGCGCGCTGTCCCTGGGGAACATTATCGGCGCGAACCTTTTCAACCTGGTTCTGGTCAGCGGTGCGGCCATCACCATTTCTCCCTTTTCCATCCCCGCCGAGAAAACCCTGATGGGGATGAATGCCTCCCTGGTGGTGGATCTGCCGGTGATGCTGGGCGTGATGCTGATTCTCTGCGTGCCCGCTCTGCTGCGGGGAAAGCTGCAGCGCTGGCAGGGGATCCTGCTGCTGTGCATTTACACCGCTTTCACGGTCTTTCAGTTTGTATCCTGATGCGGTCTGACCGACTGCC
>CADBTC010000302.1 GCA_902797445.1 uncultured Eubacteriales bacterium
CAGGTTGATCAGGAAATGACCTACAGAGACTTTTTTGATCAAGCACCTGCTATGAATCCGAGGGCAGAACTGATCAAAGGAAAGGTATGCGGAGTGCAGGTGGAAAAGATCGAAGACCCCATCATGCAGAAGATCCGCTGGCTGGACAAGCTGGTAGATGAACTGTCTAAAGGCAAGCCTCTGAATAAGGTGATGCGGTGATTGTTAACGTACCCTTTTTCCGCACGGTTACCGGCCCAGTGTCCGCTCTGCCCGATCCCGGCGGAGCAGGGGGCGGGCGAACACGGCGGCCGTACAGAGCGTCATTACCGCGATCAGGCCGAAGACGAAGGGAATCCCTCGGGCGTCCGCGATCAACCCGCCCGCCATAGCCCCCACAATGCGGGCCAGGCCGAAGGAGATCATCTGCAGCATACTCTGCCCGGTTACCTGAAGCTCCTCCTTTACGGACTTGCCCAGATAAAGCATAGGGAAAAACTCAAAGCACGCCAAATACACGATGCTGAGGGTCTGCGCAAACACGAGCATAACCGGCGTCCGAACAAAGGACAGCATTGCGAAGCGGATTGTTCCAATCAGCAGCCCGCACAACTGCCAGCGCCAGATGGAAAGCTTTCGCATCAGACGATCCCCCACCAGCAGAAAGGGTATTTCCAGCGAAACCGACAGCATGGTGATCAGCCCTGTGAGCGAATTCCCCATACCCAGGTCGCCGAGATGCTTCGTGAAAAAAGAGAGACTGAACTGATGCCCAATGTGGGCAAAAAATGTCACTGCCAACAGCAAAACGATATTCCGGTCCCGGAGGAGGACGGACATTGGCACTTTTTTCCCTTTGCTGCCCTGATGGCCGCGCACCGGGGGCAGCAGAAGCGCCAGAGCTGCTGAAATCAACAGGATGATGCCGATAGCCTGATACAGTCCGCGCAATGACTCCGCCAGCACCAGACCGACGCCCAGGATTCCTGCCTGATACCCAACGGTGCCCATCATCCGGATCGGGCCGAAGTTTTTCCGCCGGGCGGTTGTATATTCTATTCCGATGGCATTGCTGACAGGCATTGCCGGCAAAAGAAAGATGTTGAATGCTGTGAGGGTCAGCAGAAGCAGCCCGTAATTCCCGGATACCGGGAGTACCAGAAAGCTGATGACTCCGGCGACAGCCAGGCCCAGCGCCAAAACGGTTTTCTTGTACTTCGCCCGATCCGCCAACGTTCCCCATGCGGGCTGCAGCAGCAGTCCCACGACGGTTATGACCGTCGTAATGCCCCCGATCTGAGAATCACTTAGCCCGATTTCTCCGTAGAACTTTGGCACCATGCCGGTCATGCCCACGTAGATAAAGTACACCGCGAAAAAAAGATACAGGGTTTTCATTCCTGTGCCATCCTTCATCTTTCCAAACCTCACCGCCCCAAATGTATGATGATTATATCAGTTTTCCCCTGATTTGCAAGCAGAACCATCAGCGGATGCAATCACCCGATTATGGCTTTGTCCGGCAGGCAAAATGGGAAGGCTTTCATCCGTTGAAATCAATCTGAGCCGTTCCTCCATTCCCGGGGCGTGCACCCAACTTCCCGTTTGAATACGGTAAAGAAATAATTATAATCCTGATATCCGCACTGCCAGGCCACTTCTGCCAGGGTTACATCCCTTCGCTCCCGCAGAAGGGACTTGGCTTTTTCCATGCGCAGCTCCCGGATGCGCGCCGCCATCCCCTGCTGATACAGCTTTTTCGTCAACGCGTACAGCTGCGTTTTTCCGATGCCCAGGATCCGGGAAAGGCGTGCGGCGTCCAGTGGCTCCGCATAATGCTTGGTGATATAGGTATCCAGACGAACTTCCAATAAATCTTCCCTCAGGGTCGCCATACGCTCCAGGATCAGATAGGAAGCCACCGCGTGGAGAATGTGGGCGGCGGAACGAACGTATGCTTCCTGCACAGGCACAGCCTGCAAAACAGCTGCATGAAGCTTTTCCATGTCCACAGGCAAGGCCGCGCAGCGGCGCCGGATTTCCTGCCAGCCTTCTTCGTGATTGGCATAGGGAAATACGTGGCCGAACAGCAAAAAGCCAATCAGGATATTGTTCCCATACAGCGGGGTGACGGCTTCGGTGAGCCCGGCATGACAGCGGTATATATGGGTTTTCTTTTTTTCTGCGGCAGCCCGGCAGGCCTGCTGGTCACAGTGCCTGCAGGCCGTTAATCCCTCCGTGCTTTCCCGGATCAGGGCACAGTAAGGCGCGACCTGCATGGGATATGCCACCAGCTCCCGCATGCTGTCATCAAACACGGTGATTCGGATGCCGGTAATGGAGAAAAAGTCCTTCAGCAGGTTTTGCAGCTTTGCCACATCGAACACGGAAATCATGGGGCATTCCCTCCAGGATGGAAAATATGGTATATAATATTTTATCATAAGAATGAACAAATTCAAAGTAAAACGAACGTTTTCCTATATAATTCGTCATCTGAATGGATTAAAATAAACAAAGAAACATCAAGGAGGCGGCAGAATTGCGGGAATTGATGCAAAAAGGATACATCGGCCATCCGGGGCAAATGGTGACCCTGCGCCGCGTGACCGTGGCGGAGGGGAAGGCCAGGGGCACGGAGATCATCGAAGTCAAAACGGCGGGCGGACTGGATGTGGATATTCTGCCGGATGCCGGACTGGATATGGGTCAGTGCCGATTCCGCGGCGTGAATATGAGCTGGATGAGCAAGAACGGTTATGACAGCCCTGCAGTCATTGCGCCGTATGAAAACGAGTTTGTGAACACCTTTCCGGGCGGCCTGCTCTACACCTGCGGTCTGCGTTCTGCGGGACCCGCCAACCGGGACAACGGAGAATGGCACCCGCTGCACGGCCGGTATCATTCCCTGGCGGCGGAGCAGGTATGCGCGGAAATGGTCGGTGATGAAATCATCGTCCGGGGCACGATCCGGGAAACAGCGCTGTTTGGCCACGTGCTGGAAAACCGGCGTACAATCCGGATTCCCGCCTTTGGCGCGTCGGTGACGGTTGAGGATGAAATCACCAACCTGACGCCGAAGAACGAAGAATGGATGCAGATTTATCACTGCAATTTCGGCTACCCGCTGCTGAGCGAAAAGGCTGAGCTGATACTGCCGGCGGAGCGGGAAACCATCCCCCGGACGGAATTCGCCAAAACGGGCCTGGGCAGGGAGTGCGAATTTGATGCACCCATACCGAATGAGGAAGAACGGGTATTCTTCCAGAAAATGAAGCGGGATTTCCGGGCGGAGCTGGTAAATCCGGATTTGCAGGTACGGATGCGCCTGACCTGGAGCGGAGATACCTTGCCCATTCTGTCCCAGTGGCGCAGCATGGCGGCGGGGGATTATGTGCTGGGTCTGGAGCCCACCAACTGTTATATTATGGGTCGGCATGCGGAGAGGGAGAACGGCTCCCTGCCCGTGCTCAAAGCGTTTGCGACGGAAAAACACACGGTGACGATTTCTTTTGAGGAGGAGAAAAACCATGAGTAAAAAGATGACATTTGCGCTGGCATTCTGCAATCGGGGCTTCATGCCCGGGGAACTGATCTATGGGGCACGGGACGACATGGTGAAGGCCGTCACGGAAGCGGGTTACGACTACATCATGATGGACAAAGAACTGACCCGCTACGGCGGCATCGAAACCAGAGACGAGGGCCTGCTCTATGCCAGATGGCTGAAACAGCATGAAGGCGAATATGACGGCGTGATCTTCTCGATGCCCATTTTCGCTGATGAAAACGGCGCCATCACTGCCCTTCAGGACGCGGGCGTGCCGATCCTGCTGCAAGCCTATCCCGATGAAATCGGCAAAATGGACTTTGCCCACCGCAGAGACGCATACTGCGGCAAGTTCTCCGTCACAGACGTATTTACTCAGTACGGGGTGCCCTTTACCGTACTCAAGCCCCACGTGGTGCATCCGCTTTCTCCCAAATTCCAGGAAAACCTGAGGGACTTTGCTGCCATCTGCCGGGTGGTAAACGGGATGAAGCGGTTCAACCTGGGCTGCATCGGAGCGCGCACCACGGCCTTTAAAACCGTTCGCTTTGACGAAATTGCCCTGCAAAAGCACGGCATCAACGTGGAATCATTCGATCTTTCCGAGGTGTTTGACAAGATCGCCGCGATGAAGGATGACGATCCGGCTGTAACGGCCAAGATCGATCACCTGAAAAACTATACGGATTTTTCCCAGGTACCGGAAATGAACATGATGAACCTGGGAAAGCTGGCAGTGGTCATAGATCAGTACATTGAAGAATACCATCTGGATGCCCTGGCCCTGCGCTGCTGGAACGAGATGGAGGCCCACCTGCGCATCTGCCCCTGCGTGATTCTTTCCGAGCTCAATGACCGTGGCATCGTGGCCAGCTGCGAAATCGATATGTGCTCCGCCCTCACCATGCGGGCCATGAACCTGGCTACGGAGAAGCCCACAGCGGTGCTGGACTGGAACAACAATTACGGCGACGATGAAAACAAGGTGATCCTGTTCCACTGCGGACCCGTGGCGCAGGGGCTGATGACCTGCAAGGGAACCGTCACCAACCACAAG
>CADBTC010000303.1 GCA_902797445.1 uncultured Eubacteriales bacterium
CGCCGGAAATGAGCGGCGAGCATCAGCAGGGCCCAGCCGATCAGCAGCGTCAGGCCAAGCATCACGAGCATGACATAAAACACGCCGATTCCCAAAGAGGTCCTGCCTGCTGTGTCCGGCATAAACCCGAACCAGCCGGCCGGCGCTTCATAATTCAAAAAAGGATAGGGCGCGGCCATTCCGGCATACCAGCGCACACCCAGGCGACTCAGCATGATCATAAATATAAAATAGGCGACAGGGGGAACGACGGAGAAGAAAACATCGGATTTGCGCAAATACCCATTGCGGCTGTCATTCAGCATGAAATCCAGAACGGTCAGCACCGGGGTGATGACGTGCAGGCAAAGGCTCGCCCAATGGTCCTGACGATAAGCGGCAAGGATCCCTCCGGGGGTCATCGGCGCGATGATCAGTAAATAGATCAGAAAAGTGATGAAAATGGAAACAGCTGCCGTATACTTGAGCAGGCAGGATCGTCGGCCAGGCTTGACCAGCTGGTAAATGACCGCGGCGG
The DNA here is from genome assembly GCA_902797445.1 of uncultured Eubacteriales bacterium. Taxonomy (GTDB): domain Bacteria; phylum Bacillota; class Clostridia; order Christensenellales; family Aristaeellaceae; genus Aristaeella. The sequence continues at coordinate 518 of CADBTC010000303.1, forward strand.
CAGTGTAGAGATTCGACAGCTGGGTAAACATGGTGAATCCGATGGCCCAGTGAAACATCCGGAACATGGCATAGGCTGTGGAAAGAAGGATCAAAAGCTTGAGAAGATGCTTTTTCATAAGCGATGCCTCCGGATTGTTATTTATAGGGTATAAACCGAGAACGTCACCATGATATGTCGGTTTTTCCGGAGAATCAAGACACTGGCTGCAGATTTCCGGATGCTTCTTCGGAAAACAAAAAACGAACGCCGTGATTTTCCATCGCGGCGTTCATTCCTCGGAGCAACTCGGGCAGCCCGCAGAATACCATTTTCATCTTAAATGGCGTCAGGTGTTAAAGCTGCGGCTCGTTTTCGCTTGGCTGGACGGATGCTCAGAATGGTTTGGTTTCAGGGATTGGCCTCGGTGTTCTTTTCGGTTTCCGTCAGATTCAGAATCGGGAGCGTGGTGCCGCCGCCGACGTAGGTGGGCAGATTGCCGTCCCAGGCCTTGATCTCATTGAACTTCAGCAGATTTTCCGTCAGGGATTCGGCGATCAGCTTGTTGGCTTCCGCCTCGGCTTCGCTGCGAACCTTCACCGCATAAGCATCCGCGTCCGCATTGATCCGGGCCACATTGGCAGCGGCCTCCGCATTGATTTTCTGCCGCTCCGCCTGCTGCTGGGTTTCCATGGTCATCTGGGCCTGCTCGATTTCCGCCTGGAGCTTCTTCTGGGCAGCGACCTGCTTGGCTTCCACCGCGTCGGTAAAGGCATCGGTGAAGTCGATGTTTTCAATGCTCAGGCTGATGACGTTGATGCCGTACCCCTCAAGCTCTGAGTGCAGGCCGTCCCGGATGGATTCGCTCAGATTCTGCCGGTTGGCGACCAGGTTTTCCGCAGTGTATTTACTGAAAACGCCCTTGGTGATTTCCAGCATGCGCGGATAGACCAGCTTGTTGAAGTAGTCCGTCCCCACCTCCTTGAACAGATTCATGGCGGTGGACTTGTTGATGGCATAGTTGATGGAACCGGTAATATTCACCTGCTGGATATCGCTGGAGAAAGCCTCCGTGGTAAAGGTGGATTTCTGCTCCCGGTTATCCATGGCGATGATCCGCTGGAAAGGAGTTTTCAGATGCAGACCCGCTTCCATGGTCCGATCCTCCACCCTTCCGAAGGTCGTTACGATGCCGGTATATCCGGTTTCCACCGTAGCTGTGCAGGTCAGGCTGATGATCGCCAGGACCGCGACAGCCGCGATCAAAATGATGATGCCCTTTTTCATTGCCTCTGATCCTCTCTTTCCGCACTCTTTCCGAGTACAGAAAAAATCATACCGTAATACGGAGAAAAAATAAAGACCGTTACCGGCAAAATAGGACCTGTTATCTGGCGGAAATAAGCAAGCATCCATTTTTGAGGTTCGGGCGCTTGAGATTTTGGGACGGACGTAGTATCCTGTCAGATGAAACAGGAAACCAGGCAGACGGGAGAGAGAAAAGATGGATTTCGGGAACGGACATGCTTTTACGGACAGGATGTTTAACGCGAAAGGCAAGTGCCGGAACTGCAAAAGCCGGATGATTTTCAGCGACGCGCAGCGGTTCGCGCGGGAGAGCGGACTCTCCGACAATGTGGTCATCTGCCGTGCCTGCCGCCATGTGTTCACCTATATGCTGATCGCGGGCACCCTGACACTGGACGTGGATGTTACGGAAAAATATCCGGGTATTCAGACAAATGATCCGCCCCGGGATTCTGCCGGAGCGGTGCCGAAAAAACGGGGAATCCTGAAAAGAATCTTTGGACAGCCCTCAAGCGATCAAAGCACCGATGCCGCGAAGGACGGCGGGGGCAGCTGACAGCCTCAGGTCCGTATCCGTATCAACAGACAGGGCGAAGCAGGAGAAGCCCGAATCCTGCTGCCCCTCGGACACCAACCTAATGAATAAAGAAAAAGGAGAAAAGAAACATGAAGAAACTGATTGCATTGCTGACCGCGGCCATCCTGCTGATGATGGCCGGCTGTGTCGGCGCGGAAAACGCAGCAGAAGACCTGACCGCACAGCTGGAAGGACAGCGGTTTGAGTTCTCCAGCGGAGCCGGCGCCTGGGGTACGGAGCTGATCATGGGGAAAGACGGAACGTTTATCGGCAGCTTCCATGACGGCGAAATGGGGGAAACCGGCGAGGGCTATCCGGACGGAACCGTATACGGATGCGCTTTCCACGGAAAGCTGACCGATCCGGCCCCTGTGGATGAATATACCTGGACAGCGGGGATCACCGTGGAACAGGATGAAGGCCAGGTTCCGGAAGCCATAGAGGAGGGGATCCGCTATGTAACCGCGGCGCCTTACGGGCTGGAAAAGGCGACGAACGTGACGGTCTTCCTTCCCGGCACTCCTGTGGAACGCCTGCCGGAGGGCTTCCTGGTCTGGTCCCATCTCCAGGAAATCGATCCGGACGCGAAGGAGATTCCCTACTATGCCATCTGGAGCGAGGCGGATGAAGCCGGCTTTGTCTCCGATATCCCTTCCGAAGAACCGGACGGACCGCTGAGCGGAGGCTGGGCGCCCGCCGCGGATCCGGCGGTGACGGAGGAAAGAAAAGCGCTGTTTGAAAAGGGCCTGGAGGGTCTGCTGGGCGTAAACTATCTGCCGGTGGCCTATCTGGGATC
>CADBTC010000304.1 GCA_902797445.1 uncultured Eubacteriales bacterium
AGGATCTTGAAGGGCATGACCACCCACACGGTGTAGAAGCACATGACGAACATCTTCGCCCAGTAGGGGCCGTCGATGAAGTCCACCCCGGTTCCGCCGAGGAGGACAATCAGCTGGTTCACAAGGCCCCTCGCCCGCTCCTTGTCCTGGAACAGGATCATGAATACCAGCCCCACCGCCAGAGTGTTGGTCACATAGGGCAGGAAATAAATGGTCTGGAACGCGTGCTGCAGCCTCCGGATGGAGGAAAGGCCCAGGCTGATCAGCAGAGAGATGCCCGTGCTCAGCGGTACGGTGACAATGACGATCAGGAAGGTGTTCTTCAGCGCCTGCACAAAATACGGGTCGGCAAGCACGTGGCGGAAATTATCCAGCCCGATGCCGGTGGACGTACCGCTGGCAAAGGAATAGTTCTCCTCCACGGAGTAAATGCATACGTCGATCAGCGGATAAACCATGAAGACCGCCAGAAAAAGGATCGCCGGCAGCAAATACAGCCAGGCTTTCAGATTGTTCTTCTTTCTCATAGCCGTGCCTCACTCTCCCGGTCGAACACGTGAACCTTGTAGGGCTTCAGAGAGAACCGAACCGTCTTCGCTCCGGCATCCATGCGGTTTTCCGACGGAATAATGGCCCGCAGGTTTCGTCCGGCCATGTTCGGATGGGTGCACACCACGCTGACATCCCTGCCCATGACCTCCACCCGGTCCATCCCGCAGGTGAAGGGCCCGTTTTCATCCAGAAGGAAGCCCTCCGGCCGGATGCCCACCCATACGGGGCCGTTCCTTTTCCCGGGCATATCCAGCACCGCCTCGCTGCCGATATACAGCTTTCCGTCCCGGATGTCCCCCTCCAGCACGTTGATGGCCGGGGTCCCGAGGAACTGGGCTACAAACAGGTTCACCGGATCGTCATACACCTCCTGGGGCTTGCCGATCTGGTGAATCACGCCCTCCTTCATGACGATGATCAGGTCGGAAATGCTCATGGCTTCCTCCTGATCGTGGGTCACGAAGATGGTGGTCACCCCCGTTTCCCGCTGGATCCGGCGCAGCTCCTCCCGGGTCTGCAGCCGCAGCCGCGCATCCAGGTTGCTGAGGGGCTCATCCAGCAGCAGGACGTTGGGGATCTTCACCAGCGCCCGGGCGATGGCCACCCGCTGCTGCTGGCCGCCGGAAAGCTCTTTGGGCTTGCGTTCCATGAGCTGATCAATCTGCACCAGCTTCGCTACCTCAAGGGCTTTCTTGTGCATGGCGTCCTTGGTCATCCTCTGCTTTCCCTTCAGGTTCTGCAGGGGAAAGATGATATTCTCCTCCACCGTCAGATGGGGATACAGGGCATAGTTCTGGAACACCAGCCCCACCCCTCTCTCTTCCGGCGGCAGGTCCGTTACATCCCTGTCCCCGAAGAAAATCCGCCCCTCCGTGGGAACCTCCAGCCCGCTGATCAGATTCAGGGTCGTGCTCTTGCCGCATCCGCTGGGGCCCAGCAGCCCGACCAGCTGCCCGTCCGGGATCTCAAAGTTAAACCGGTTGACAGCGATGACGTCCTTCCCCTTCTCCTGCCGCGATGCAAACCGTTTGGTCAGGTTCTCCAGTACGACTTTCATGGTGCCTCTTCCCCCTTATCGCTCTTCGTTTGGTCACTTATCCCATCCACCAGCGCCTCTGCAAAGTCCGGCGTCCAGGCCGTCAGCCAATCGTCCGCCTCATCCTCCAGCATCTCCGTCACCGGATCCAGCGGATTCCCCTCCTCGTCCAGCAGCTGGTAATTCATCACAAGGATCCGTTCCTGCCCCACCAGGGTCACCCGAATCCGAACCTGATGCTTTCTCTTATCCACGGAGAGCACCTCCCCGTGCAGTTTTTTCAGCAGCGAGTCCGTCACCCGGATAAAGCCGGCCTCGTCCACCGCCTCCAGAATATCCAGCTTTCCATCCAGCTCCCGGATCAGCTTCGCGAATTCCAGGTCCGTCCCGTGAAGATAGCCCTCCGGCTCCCGGTCGTACCGCAGCACCTTCAGCACATGCTCCACCCGCTGAAAGCAGCGCACGGGAATATCCCTGTTCTGGAAAACAAATACATACCCGGGCAGGAGGCGCATATAGTCCATCCGCCATACACCCCGGATTTTCCGTACCCGGACCCGCTGGGGATAGATTCCCCGGCCTAGATCCATGACCTGCAGCAGGCGGAGCACCCTCTCTTCCTCGCCTGTTTCCACCATCAGGCACCGGACCCTCGGTTCATCCAAAGCCTCAGCCCCTTCCATTCTTCTCGTTCTCCGGGAGCTCATGTTATCATATTTTCAGGGCGTTTTCAATTCCGCGTCACGTCCCTGTTTTCCCTCCGGAAAACCTTTCTCCGCACCATAATAGTCTGCCCCGTCCTGATCCGGAACGTTTTTCATCCGGTTTAAGACGGGGCAGTGATCTATATAAAGAATGAGGATTCTCCGTATCGTCCTCCTTCGTTGTGACTGTATCCTATCTTCTCCCTGTTAATGCACGAGGATGAATTAGTGAACAAGGGGTGAATCTTTGGTTATTCTTCTCTGAAAGGCTTCGCCTCGCTGGAAAACAGCAGGTTCCGGGTTTCCCCTCCCACGATGCCGTCCGCGTCCAGGCCGTTGAGCCGCTGAAACGTGAGCACCGCGTCCTTGGTCACCGCCCCAAACTGCCCGTCAATCTCGCCGGTATAGTATCCCAGCGTATACAGCCGGCTCTGCAGGTTTTTCACCGTCTCTCCTGTCATCCCTGTGCGCAGGACCGGTTCCACCGTGGGCTGCGAGGGATCCGGCGTCACTGCCATGACGCTCCCGGGCACCCCCGGCTCCGGCGTCGGAGTCAGGCTCTGCTCCCACCGGACCTCCCCGATGGTGGGCACCATCTGCCCGGCCAGGAATCCCAGCGCCACCAGCAGCACACCCAGAGCCGCCAGTCCGATCACCGTTTTCGGATTCCGCATGGTATCACCTTTCCTCCCGGAAGTAACTCAGCCCCAGGCTAGCCGGCGGCTGGTTTTCCCGTTTGTTCCGGATGCTGGTCACGATCAGCACCAGGATGGTCACCAGATATGGCAGCATCTTCAGGATGGGCTTGGCTGCCATGGTGACCTGCACGCCCGGAATATTGGCGATATAGCTGGAGCAGGAGAACAGCAGCCCGAATACCGTGCTCCCCAGAATCGTCAGATGCGGCCGCCACAGGGCGAAAATGACCAGCGCGATGCTCAGCCATCCAAAGGCTTCCACGCTCAGATACGCCTCCTGGCTGGCCATGTAGTCAATAATGTAGAAGAAACCCCCGAGCCCCGCGATACCGCTGCCGATCATGGTGGCCAGGTACTTGTATCTGGTCACATTGATGCCCACCGCATCCGCCGTGGCCGGGCTCTCGCCTACTGCCCGCAGGTTCAGCCCCGTCCGGGTGCGGAACAGGACCCAGCTGGCCAGGATTGCCACCGCCACCGCCAGAAACCACAGCACGCCCAGCAGCTGCAGGCTGTCCGTCCGGTCCGCAAAGGGAAAGCGATAGAGCTGCTTGGGTCCCACCAGATAGACCACCGGATCCGCTTTTTTCATCAGCACCCTGGTGAGCCCTGCCCCAAAGGTCGTCAGCGCCAGGCCGGTCACGTTCTGGTTAGCCCGCAGCGAAACCGTCAGGAAGGAATAGATGAGCCCGCAGAGCATTGCCGCGGCAAAGGAACCCAGGATCCCCAGAATCACGATCAGGAACCCCGGAAGCCCACTCTGACCGATCAGGTTCAGCATCAGGCAGCCACCGGCTCCCCCCATGCACATGACACCGGGGATCCCCAGGTTCAGATGCCCGGCCTTTTCCGTCAGAATTTCCCCTGTGGAGCCGTAGATGAAGGTGGCGCCGAAAGCCAGGGAGTCAATGAAGAAATTCATCCAGATATTCATTTGATTCCCTCCTTCTCATGTCCCCGGAAGTGGAGCTGGAAGTTGATAAAGAATTCACTGCCGATGATAAAGAACAGGATGATCCCCACCACCACATCCGGGAAATCCGCCGCTACGCTGAAGTCCTGACTGATCTGGGCAGCTCCGTGATCCAGCAGCGTGATGAGCCCGCTGGTCAGCACCATGCCGATGGGATTGAATTTTGCCAGCCAGCACACCATGATGGCCGTAAAGCCCTGACCTCCCACGCTCTCGGTGGTAATGGTCTGATCCAGGCCTGCCGCGATCAGATATCCGGCCAGCCCGCAAAGCGCGCCGCTGAGAATCATGGTACGGATGATCACCTTGCCCACCCCGATGCCTACATACCGGGCGGTCCGAACACTCTCTCCCACCACGTTAATCTCGTATCCATGCTTGGAGTACTCCAGGTAAATGTACAGCGCAGCGGTCAGGACCAGCGCCACAAGGATAATCACCAGGTAATCATGCCCGAAGGACGGCAGCTTTCCGTATTTCAGCTTTCCCAGGTTGGAGGAGCCGCTGGGCACCCACACCACCAGAAAATACGCCACCAGGTAGCTGGCCACGTAGTTCATCATCAGCGTGAAGAGGGTCTCATTGGTGTTCCATTTCGCCTTAAACAGAGCGGGAATTCCTCCCCAGATAGCCCCGCACAGCACAGAGGCCAGGAACATCAGGACCAGCAGCACGCCCTCCGGCATTTTTCCGCCTCCGTAGAAGGCCACCGCGATGGCTCCCCAGACACCCATCAGCGTCTGTCCTTCCGCCCCCGTGTTCCAGAACCGCATCCGAAAAGCGGGGGTCAGGGCCAGCGCGATGCTCAGCAGAATCGCCAGGTCCTTGAAAAACTTCCAGGTTTTCCGCTGGGTGGCAAAGCTGCCCTTAATAAAGGTGTAGTAGAATTCTCCGATTCGTCCCGGATTCTGCTGCAGCTTTTCCACCAACAGGAAGGCCGCCAGCCCGCAGACCAGCAGGCCCAGCAGCACCGCGATCCCCCGGATGCCCCAGGCCTTTGCCGGATGCATGGTGTCCCTCCGGGTCAGATGGATCAGGGGCTCCCGTGTCTCCTTTTTCTTTCCGTTACGCACGGGCCTTTCCTCCTTCCCCGGTTTCCCGGCTTTCCGTCCTGGTCATCATCAGTCCGATTTCCTCCTTGGTGGCGCTTCTGGCATCCACCGTGCCGGTGATCCGGCCCCCGTTGATGACCATGATCCGGTCACACAGGGCCAGCAGCACATCCAGATCCTCACCGACAAAGATGACAGCCACTCCGTTTTCCTTCTGCCTGGTCAGGAGGTTATAGATGGTATAGCTGCTGTTGATGTCCAGCCCCCGTACCGGATAGGCAGCCATCAGCACCTTCGGCGTATAGGCAATTTCCCGGCCCACCAGTACCTTCTGCACATTGCCGCCGGACAGCCGGCGCACGGGCGTGGCGGTACCGGGGGTTGACACCTGCAGCTCCTCGATGATCTGCTCCGCCTGGGTGCGGGGTTTTTTCCTGTCCAGGAATCCCGCGTGCCCCTTCCGGTAGCTGCGCAGCATCATATTATCCGTGATGTCCATATTTCCCACCAGGCCCATGCCCAGCCGGTCCTCCGGCACGAAGCTCAGATGAACCCCCAGCTGACGGATCTCCAGCGGATCCTTATCCCGCAGGTTGATCACGTCATCCTCCTTAAAGAGCACCTTCCCGCTGTTGACCATCTCCCGGATGGCTTTCCGGCTCATGCCCTCAAAGGAGATTTCCTTTCCCTCCGGATCGTGGAACGCGTGTTCCCGGTCCAGCTCCATAACCCGCTTCAGGCTCTTGTGGAAAAAGGTCACCGGTTTGTCCTTTTTCGGGTTGTGAAAGATGATCTCCCCGCTCTTCAGCGGCTGCAACCCGCTGATGGATTCCAGCAGCTCCCTCTGCCCGCTGCCGGCGATCCCGGCAATGCCCAGGATTTCACCCCCGTTGGCCGTAAAGCTCACATCCTTAAGCACCTGCACGCCTTCCGAATCATACAGATTGAGATTTTTAACGAACAGCCGGGGCGTGGGATTCACCGGGTCGCTCCGGTCGATCTTCAGCACGACCTTCTTGCCGACCATCATCTCTGTCAGCTGGCTTTCGTTCGTTTCGGCCGTATTCACAGTGGCGACATGCTCGCCTTTGCGGAGGATGGCCACCCGGTCGCTGACCTCCAGGACCTCGTTGAGCTTGTGTGTAATAATGATGATGGCTTTCCCGTCCGCCTTCATCTTTTTCAGCACCGCGAACAGCCGGTCGATCTCCTGCGGCGTCAGCACCGCCGTGGGCTCATCCAGGATCAGGATGTCCGCTCCCCGGTACAGTACCTTGATAATCTCTACCGTCTGCTTTTCGCTAACGCTCATATCGTAAACCTTGGTTTCCGGGTTCAGATGGAAGCCGTACCGGTCCGCGATTTCACCGACCCGGGCATTGACTTCCTTCAGGTTGTACCGGTTTTCTTCTTCCAGCCCCAGGATAATATTCTGGGCGGCGGTAAACAGATCCACCAGCTTGAAATGCTGATGAATCATGCCGATTTTATGCTCAAATGCGTCCCGGGGAGAGCGGATCACCACTTCCTTTCCGTCCATGAAGATCTGCCCTTCATCCGGAAAGTAAATGCCGGAAATCATGTTCATCAGGGTTGTCTTCCCGCAGCCGTTTTCCCCCAGAATGGCGAGAATTTCTCCGTGATATACGTCCAGATCCACGTGATGATTGGCAATAACGGGACCGAATCTCTTTGTGATTCCCCGCATACTCAGCGCCAGCTTCTTCTCCAAGATTCTTTCCTCCGTCGCTGTATTCAGTCTCTCCGTCTCAGTTGTGGGTTCCCCTTTTTCGGCCGTCCCCGCGGGGCAGCCGAAAAGGAGGAACCGGGAAAGTAAGGGGCTGCCACCCGGTAATCAGAGTGGCAGCCCCTTTCATCCTGCGCAGAATCAGAAAGCCTGATTCAGCAGCGTGATGCCGTCAATGCTCATGTTGAAGTAAGGAGCGGAGCGATACTCGGACTCATGGAAATATCCGTCGGCAATGGCTTCCGTATCCGCTTCAAAGTTGGCATCGGTGTTCACATCGGCCATGAAGGAGGTCACAGCCGCGCCGTCCACGGTGATAAAGCCTTCGGCAGCGGTATCGAACACCTTGCGGGTGCCCGCTTCCAGCTCCGCCTTGACTTCGGCGATCTTCTCCGCGGTGCCCGCTGCGGCGGCCGCTTCGTTGACCTCGGTCAGCACAACGCTGCCGGTGGCGATGGTGCCGGTCCAGTCGGTGTCGATGGCTTCGCCCTTGGCCTTCTGGGTCAGAATGTATTCAAAGTAGGGAGCCCAGTTGATGCGGCTGGCCACGATGAAGGTGTTGGGGCAGCTGGCCACGGTGGAGCCGTTGTAGCTCACGTTGGGG
>CADBTC010000305.1 GCA_902797445.1 uncultured Eubacteriales bacterium
AGCCGAATGTAATGATACCCTGAATTCTTTTTTATTGCAAGGGTGTTTTAAAGGTGTTTTAATGCCGGAATGCCGATTGATTTTTCTCTTCCTTCCTGCTAAAATGGTTTCAGATAAAAAGAAAAGTCCCCGTTTCCGGGGGGAAGGAGTGAACCTTCATGTCTAAGCGTATCCTGGCGGCCCTGCTGTGCGGGCTGCTCCTGTCCCTGATTCTGGTCCCTGCCCTGGCTGGCGATATGCAGCTGGGCTCCATGTACGTGAATACTGCCAATGGGAAAACGCTGACCTTTCGTTCCAGCCGCAGTACCACCAAGGACAATTACCTTGCCAGCATCCCCTATGGGACGAAGGTTTACGTCCTTTCCTGGGATGGGACCTGGGCGCGCATCCGCTATAACAGCGCCGTAGGCTATGTGGTCAAGAAGCACCTGAGCATCGCCCGCCCCGAGCCCTATGAAGTCGTGGCCCAGCGCCGTCAGGAAGCCAAGGAAGCGGCCGCCGCCGAACGGGAGCGCGAGAAGGCGCTCCGCGACGCGAACGCGAAGCTGGATCACTCCAAGCTCAAATCCGTTGAGCCCTACGACGCGACGGTGATTACCGGAGTAAATGATCTGAAGGCCCCCCTGTATAAAAAAGCCAGCCTCCTGGCGGATGTGCTGGTTGAGTATCGGGAAGGCTTTCCCGTAACCGTCCGCTCCGCCAACAAGGACTGGGCCCTGGTATACAACGGCGCCGATGAAACCACCGGCTATATGCTCCTGGAGGACCTGGTGGCCGATGTGGTGGAAGAGGAGATGCTGGACTGAGCCCCCGCATCCCGCGGAAACCGCTTTCATCCTCCGTCCGGCGGCTGTCGCAAATGATTTGTTCAAGTAAAGCCGTCCGGCATCCAATTGCCGTATTGTTCCCCTCCCGCGCGCAGCGGGAGGTTTTTTGGTGCCGCGCCTGACAGGATCCTGTCCGGGAACTGCCTGAGGAATATTCCTGAAAAACAAAACTCCTTCCGATCATTCGGAAGGAATTTTATTTTCTCGCGTCTCACACGGTGGCAGCCTTGTTCAGCTGCTTCGCCAGGCGAGCCTTTTTGCGGTTAGCGGCATTCTTATGCATCACGCCCTTAGCCGCAGCCTTGTCAATTGCGCCCACAGTGGCGGACAGCTGGGCCTGCGCATTCTGAGGATCAGCAGCGACAGCAGCGTCAAACTTCTTGATGGAAGTACGCACTCCGCTCTTCACAATGCGGTTCCGCAGATTCTTCGTCTCGCTGACCTTCACGCGCTTCTTGGCGGACTGGATATTCGGCAACGTATTTCACCTCCCGTTAGGAATCCGGCGAAAATTCGCCGGCGTTAATAATAACATGCTTCCCCGGGAATTGCAAGCATTTTTTCTCGCTCCCGCGGAAAAAAGTTTCATGGAAAAGCCGGTATCGGCTTTTTATCCTGTATAAATTGAAGCGCTAAGACAGAAGAATGACAAGAATCTGCCTTGCTTTTCAGGGCTCCTGGAATATTGTCCTGTTGTCACATCCCCTATAAGGCATATATATGTATTTTCAGAAAGAATGAATGAATCTTTTTTGCCTATATTAAGGGAAGACTTACAAAATGACAATATTCTTCAACCGTTAATCCATAAGGTTTCTTTTTGTCATAATCGTGTCATGTCTGCTTATGATTTGGCAGAAGAAAAGATAGCTTCAACCGCACCCTCTGTGATACAATGCTTTCAGCTTCCACGGCTGTCATATCGTCTATGCCGTGGCGGTATCCAGAGCGGGCGGCGCACACAAAGCGCCGCTGACCTGGAAAAGGGACGGAGACGCGGAGAGATCAAAAAGCGCCCTGTGCGCTGTGAAAATCGGAGTTCTGAATGAATAACGGCATTTCCTATGAGGAGTTTCTGGAACAGCACGGGAGCCTGACCTACGCGTTCGTCGGCGTCAGTATGCTCCCGCTTCTGCGGCAGAACAAGGATCTTTTCACCGTGCGCAAAAAGGACGGGACCCGGTGCCGGGTCGGGGACGTGGTGCTTTACCGCCGCCCGCCGGACCGGTATGTGCTGCACCGGATCGTCCAGGTGCGGCCCAACGATTATGTCATTCTCGGGGACAACTGCGTTTCAAAGGAGTATGGCATCACGGATGCCGACATCATCGGCGTCTTGACCGGCTTTATCCGGGGCGGCCGGAAGCACAGCACAGAGGAGCCCGGATACCGGCTTTATACCTTTCTCTGGCTGCATACGGCCGCGATTCGGATTTTCCTGAAGAAGAACGGCTTCCGGGTCAAAAGACTGATGAAAAAGCTGATCACAAAACGGACCGACGGAGCAGCCATTTAAACGAGGTCCGAATATCACGTCGAAAAACGGTCTCCGTTTTCGGAGGCCGGCTTTTTATGATCCCACACGGGAATGCATCCTGATTTCATTCCCAGCATGTTCCTCTCTGCTGGTCTGTTCTGATCGGTCTCCGGCCGTGTGGTCTCGTATCAGTCCGCTACCGTCTGATCGAAAGGAAGGGCCAGCTGGTTTTCCCCGTCGTTCCAGAGCCGGTCCAGGTTATGGAAGGCGCGCTCGTCCCGGTGGAACAGATGGACCATGATGAATCCATAATCCAGCACCACCCAGCGGCCTTCCCGGGCGCCCTCGGAGCGGCGCAGGGCGATGCCTTCCTTCGCCATCATCTCGTCCACTTCCTGGGAAAGGGCCTCCACCTGAGACACGGTGCGGCCGGAAGCGATCACCATGTAATCGCACAGCACGGTCAGATGCCCTACCTTCAGGGCCGTGATATCCCCGGCTTTCCGGTCATAGAGGGTTTGCGCCAGCTTCAGTACAAGTTCCTGATCCTGCATCTTTTTCTTCCTTCCTGTCTGTTTAGATCTGAATCACTGTAAATGCTTTGTTTTCACTTAGCCGCTTCATGCTGCCGCGATGGAAATCACCGGCAGGATACTCCCCGCCCGGGGGCTCGGCGGAATGATGGTTATTTTTTCTGTCCCCGCACTTCAGGCAGGGTTTTCAGCCAGGCGATGGTTTCCTGCGTCCGGGGATGCAGGTACTTTCCCCGCTGGCGGACGTAATCCGCCGTGCCCTCCAGGGACATGAGCAGCGCCCGCTCCAGGGAGAGCTCGGAAAGCGCCCGGGTCTGGTCCAGAAGAGGGTAATTGCCCCGGGTAGGCTCGATGGAATCTGCCAGGCACACGCACATGTCCAGTCGCGACATCCCGGCATGCCCGGTATTATGATACGCGATGGCCTCCAGCACTTCCGGATCCGTCATCCCGTACTCATGTTGAGCCACCCAGGCGCCTGCCAGGGAATGCAGCAGGGCATTGCTTTCCAGGATGGTCGGATCGTCCGTCAGCCTGTTTTCGACCGCGATCCGGCACATCTCCTTCATCGGAAGGCACTTGGCGCAGTCATGCAGCAAGCCGGCCTCCTCTGCCTTGTCCGGATCGATGCCGTGCAGTCGGGCCAGCCGGCGGGCATACGCGGCAACGGACAGGGAATGGGCAAAGCGCCGGGGATTGAGCGCCGCAAACAGTTTTTCAATCCATTCGTCCGCCCTGGCGCAGCGGACCTGCATGCCATACAGTCCCTTCAAGGCGCAGAATTCCCGCAGTGGAGAATAAAGGCCTGGCGAAGGCGCCCCGGAAGAGAGCTGAGACCGGATTTCCGTGCAGGAGAAGGAAACCGGCTCCATGGGCAGGATCGAAAAGCGCCCGCCCAGGGCACGCAGATCCGCCAGCTCCTTCTGGAAATCCGCGGGGGAGGCCTCCCCCACCCGAGGGCAGATCAGGAAGTCGCACAGGGGCAGCACGTCCTCCAGCCGATTCCACCGGCGCAGCTTCATGACTCCGTCAGCCCCGAGGATGTAAAAAAGAGCCGCTTTGGGATTTGCCTGCTTCAGCGAAAGGAGGGTATCCGCGGTATAGGCCGGAGCGGGCGCATCCATTTCCATCCGGGAGGGAATCAGGCGCTCATCCTGCGTGCAGGCGACGACCGCCATCTTCCATCGGTCCTCCCGGCCCGCGATGCAGGCCTTATACGCATCATCTCCGGCAGGAATCACGAAAAGCCTGTCCAGCTTTCCGCCCTCCAGCGCTGCCAGGGCCATCTGCAGATGGCCCTGATGGAAGGGATCAAAGGTACCGCCCAGAATGCCGATGCGCTCTTTTGCCAAACCGCGCCCTCCTTCTCGTCCATGAACGGAGGATATGATCATCCATCCGCAGCCGGGAGAAAAGAGGAAGATTGCATTGGGGAAGCCTGTTGGGGGCCCTTTCGGGGAGCTGCCCTCTTTCTCTCTTCTATTTTACCCTCACTCCCGGGTTTTTTCTGTTTTTCTTCTGTATGTTTCCCTGATGAATCTCCGCATGGATGCCGATTGCCGGTCCGATATCGCAGCGTATGCGGCCTGCGCAGCCACGCAGATCAGCGCTTGACCTGGTTCACAGGAAATCAGGATAAAACCAGCGCTGTTCGCCCTGCTCCGGGGATGCTCCCTCGGGAGCCGCGGACTTATGTCCGGATATCCAGCACCTTATCCAGGATATCCTCCGCCAGGGCCCGCTTGCTCTGCAGCGGCCGGTCCTCTATCCCCTCCGCGGTAATGAGGCTGGCGATATTGGTATCCACGCCGAAGCCCGCGCCGGGACGGGTCACGTCGTTTGCCACGATCAGGTCCAGGTTCTTTTTCTTCAGCTTGCCCCTGGCATGCTCCGTCACATGGTCCGTTTCCGCCGCGAAGCCCACCAGGGTCTGGCCTTCCTGTTTCATGAGGCCGACCGCCTTCGCCACGTCCGGGGTCTCCGTCAGCCGCAGCACCAGCTCCTGCCCGTCCTGCTTTTTGATCTTCGTCCCCATGACGTCGATTGGCCGGTAGTCCGCCGGCGCGGCCGCCTGAATAATGACGTCCTGTATCGGCGCCTCGATCTTCATGGCCTCCAGCAGATCCTGGGTGGATTCCACCTCCACGATCCGGACGCCGGCGGGCACCTTTGCGGTGGTGAAGGCCTTGACCACGGTCACCTCCGCGCCCCGGTCCCGGGCCGCTTCCGCGATGGCAAATCCCATCTTGCCGCTGCTGTCGTTGGTCAGGAAGCGGACAGGATCCAGCCGCTCCCGGGTGGCTCCGGCCGTCACCAACACCTTCAGCCCGTCCATGCTCATCCGCGGCTTCAGGATCTCCTCCATGGCCGCCACGATCTCCTCGGGCTCGCTCATGCGCCCGGCCCCGCTGTCGCCGCAGGCCAGGATCCCGCTGTCCGGCCCGATGAAGCGAACCCCCCGCTCCCGCAGGGTGCGCACATTGGCCTGCGTCGCCTCCGCGGTCCACATGCCCGTATTCATGGCAGGCGCCACCAGAATCGGCGCCTTCGTGGCCAGCACGGTGGTGCTCAGCATGTCGTCCGCGATTCCCGCTGCCATTTTGGCCAGGATATTGGCCGTCGCAGGGGCGATCACGAACAGATCCGCCAGCTTGGCCAGAGCCACATGCTCCACGTTCCAGTATTCCGGGGCCTGGAAGGTATCCGTCACGACCTGATTGGCGCTCAGGGTCTGGAAGGTCAGGGGGGATACGAATTCCGTGGCGTTCCGGGTCATAATCACATGCACCTTTGCGCCTAGATGACGCAAACGGGAGACAATCTCCGCGCTTTTGTACGCGGCAATGCCTCCCGTCACGCCCAGCACAATTTCTTTGCTGGTCCAGCTCATTTTATTGCTCCTCTTCAACCGGCGGGTCATAGGTCAGCAGCCCGCGGTTAATCTCTTCCACAGCCACCTTCAGGGGCTTGAGCCCTTCCGCGGCGATCATGGGCTGCGCGCCGGCGACGATCTCCCGGGCCCGCTTGCTGGCTTCCACCGCCAGGGTGTAGCGGCTGTCAGCATGATTCAGCAGTTCCAAAACACTCGGGTCTACAATGGACATTTTCGTTTTCCTCCTGTATTTTTCCTTCCTGGGGATCCGGGGAGCCCCGGCGCGGGGCAGCGGCTCATTCGCCGATCTCGGGGAAATAGCGAATGGAATTCTGTTTCTCCGCCCGGACCACCGCCTGCAGCTGTTCAAAGGCTAGATCCAGATCGTCGTTGACGATCAGATACCGATACCGGTTCATCTGGGCAATTTCGGCCTTCGCGTTGCCAAGCCGCCGCTCGATCTCCTCCTGCTGCTCCGTGTTCCGGGTATGCAGCCGGACCTTCAGATCGCCGTAGCTGGGAGGCAGAATAAAAACGCTGACGCAGTCCGGCTCCTTGGCCATGACCGCCCTCGCTCCCTGGGGATCAATGTCCAGCAACACGTTCTGTCCCCGCTCCATGCGCTCGTAAACCTCGCTTTTCAGCGTACCGTATCGGTGCCCGTGGACGCTTGCGTGCTCCAGAAACGCGTCCGCGTCCAGCAGTTTATCATATTCTTCCTCGGAAATAAAGTGGTAATGCACATCTTCCACTTCATTTTTTCGTTTCCCCCGGGTGGTCACGCTGACGGAGAAACAGAAGCTGGGATCCTTCTTCAGCAGTCTGTCCACCAGCGTTCCCTTTCCCGCCCCGGAGGGACCGGAGATGACCAGCAGCATTCCTTTTCTTTTTTCCTTCATGCCTGCTCCGCGTCCTTTCTGCCGTTCATCCGGCCCGCAATGGTTTCCGGCATCAGGGGGCTGAGCATCACGTGGCCGGAGTCCAGCACGACCGCCGCCTTGGTCTTGTGGCCGCAGGTGGCGTCGATGATCCGTCCGCCGTCCCGCGCATCCTGAATCATTCGCCGCACAGGGGCGGCTTCCGGCGCCACCACCGCCACGACCCTTCCCGATGCAACCATATTCCCGTATCCGATATTCACCAGCTGCATTTTCTTTACTCCACGTTCTGGATTTGCTCCCGCATTTTCTCAATCTCGCTTTTCAGGTTCACCACCAGCTGGGCGATCTGGGCGTCGGAGGCCTTGGACCCGATGGTATTCGCCTCCCGGTTCATCTCCTGAATCAGGAAATCCATCTTCTTGCCAGCCGGCCCCTCCGATTCCAGGTACCGGGTCATCTGCCGGATATGGCTGTCCAGCCGGGCCAGCTCCTCGTCAATGGCGCACCGGTCGGCCATCAGGGCCACCTCCTGAGCCAGCCGCTGGGGATCGATGCCCGAAGCGCCCAGCTGCGCCAGGCGGCCCTCCAGGCGGCTTTTGTAATCCGCGACCACCTCCGGCGCCCGGGTCAGAATTTGAGCACGCAGCTCCGCGGCCAGATCCAGATGGATTTTCAGATCCTCCTTCAGGTGCGCGCCCTCCCGTGACCGGGTCCGGTTCACCTGCGCCAGCGCCTGGTCCAGGGCTTCCCCGCACAGGGCGGATACCAGCTCCTGATCCATTTCCCGCTCCGTCAGCGTCACGACCCCTTCCATCGCCATCAGATCCCGGATTCCAAAGTCCTCCCGGATTCCCGTGGCCTTCCGGATATCGGCCGCCGCTTTCGCATAGGCCGCGGCCAGCGTCAGATCCGTATTGACTTCCCGGCTGCCGCTTTCCGTGTTGGCGACGTTCAGGTACACTTCCACGTGCCCCCTCGTCAGGCCCGCGGAAAGCCGCTCCCGCGTCCCCGGCTCCAGGAAGGCCAGATTCCGGGGCAGCCGCAGGTTCACGTCCAGGAACCGATGATTGACGGTCTTCAGCTCCGCCGTAACCTCCCATCCGTCCCGGGCAGCCTTTCCCGCGCCGACCCCCGTCATGCTCTGCAAATTCAATCCTCTCCTTTTTGTAAAACTATATTCTCTTCGCTCTGCGAGATGATCCGTTACTTTCCGCTCACCGCATCAAACAGGCCGCCCAGGGAAAACCGGTCCACCGGCAGGTCGCTGACGGCCTCCAGAATATCCCCCAGGTGATGCGCGTCGGAGGACCATAGCCGTCTTTTCCCGGCGATCAGCTTTTCCATGACCGGCAGCTCACGCCGGACCTCCACCACCGGAAAGTCCACGTCCTCCGGAAACAGCCCCAGGTTCACCAGCAGCCCGTGCCCCCGGTTGATATGCGCCGGCACGGCGGCTCCCCCGTGCTCCCGGATGATCCGTGTGCACTCCTGCAGGCTCAGATCCGTGGCGCCGATCAGCAGCCGCTCCTCGATATCCTGCACCTCGTCGTCCGTATTCATGACCAGCTGGTTTCCGAAAAAGTCCGGCCGGTTCTTCATCGGCGGCAGGTGGCCGGAAAAAAGCTCCCCCACCTCCACGGCCGTCTCCACATCCCGGAAATAGCCCAGCAGATGCACTTCCTCTTTGGTGGTAATCTCCATTCCCGGCAGCAGGATCAGCCCGTAATAGTCCGCCGCTTCCTTTATATAAGGCAGATTCCGCGCTGTGTTATGATCCGTGACCGCGATGGCGTCCAGCCCCTTCAGGTGCGCCATGCCGCAGATGTTGGCCGGCGTCATGTCGTCGTCCGCGCAGGGGGACAGGCAGCTGTGCATATGCAGATCCACCAGCATGGTTTATCCCTCCCGGGGTGTTCCCGGCAGGCCCGACTGAGCCATCAGCGCGCAAAGCTCGAAGGCGGTTTTATCGCTCTGCAGCACGCAGATGCCTTCCTCCCGGGCTTTTTCCAGCGTGGGGCCCTCCATTTCAATGCCCTCGGGCACGATGACCGCGGCCATCTCCATCAGGCTGGCGACCGCGATGACGTTCATATGGGTCTGTACGGTAATCCAGGCCATCCCCGCCCGGCCGTGGGCCATGACCCAGCTGAGCAGATCGCAGGTATACCCGCAGGTGACCTCCGTTTCCAGGCTGGCCTCGGGGACCATGTTTCTGGCTCCCGTCAATTCGATGAGTTCCCTGATATTCATGCTGACGCACGCTCCTTTCTATTCCCTGGTTGTCTCCGCCAGCTCCACCATCTGCTGGGCCATGACCTTCAGATGGTCCTTCATCCGGTGGATGCAGTCCATCTCCCTGGCATTCCCCTGGACGATGTCCTCCGCAAAGGTCCGACAGGTGGGGCTGCCGCAGCTGCCGCAGTCATATCCCGGCAGGGAGGCGTAAATCTCCTCGATCCGCTCCATCTTCCGCAGCGCCTCCACCAGGTCGTCGTCCAGCTTCAGCGCGGAATTGGGCTGAATGCGGGTGCTGTCGTACAGGTCGTATTTGGTCATCATCCCGTTGTCCACGTTCAGATCCGCGTCCCGGATGTCCACCAGCCGCCGGATCCAGTTCCGGGCCACATAGGTGTTTTCAAAATTCAGCGGTCCCCCGACGCATCCGCCCAGGCACGCGGCCCCTTCGAAAAACTCCAGGCCGTTCAGCCGGTTGTCCTCGATCTCCTCAAGCACCTTGATGCAGTTGGCAATTCCGTCCACGGCCATGCTTTCCGCGGGGCATACCGCGTCGCTTTCCCCGCCGCTGCGGGCCCAGCCGACGCCGAAATCCGAGGAGGTCTGCAGCCCTTCGTCCGTGGGCGCCTTCCGCAGCAGGGCGCTCAGCGGCCCGTAAATCTCCATGACGCTGATGGCTCCGTTGACCGCGCTCTTCTCGTGCCCGATGGGGTGGTGAATCGCCGTCACCTTTGCCGGGCAGGGTGTCAGGAAAAAGCATCCGATCTCGTTCTCCGGCACCTGATGCTTCCGGGCGAATTCCCGCCGGGCGATCATGGCCGCCACCTCCATGGGCTGGCGGATATCGACGATATGGTCGATCAGATCCGGGAATCGCACCTGGATCAGCCGCACGATGGCCGGGCACGCCGAGGAAATCACCGGCCGGGGCAGGTCCGGCTTCTTCAGCCGCTCCCGGATGGCCCGGCTGACCACGTCCGCCCCCCTGGCCACCTCGAACACCTCGTCGAACCCCAGCGATTTAATCGCGGAGAGCAGCTGGCTGATATTCTTCAGGTTCTTGAACTGCCCGTACAGGCTCGGGGCCGGCAGGGCTATTTTGTACTTCCATCCCTCAATGATGCTCAGGGGATCCGTCACGGCCACCTTCGCGTGATACCCGCAGACCCGGATGCATTCGCCGCAGTCGATGCACCGTTCATCAATGATATGGGCGCTCCCGCCCCGGACCCGGATGGCCTCCGTCGGGCAGCGCTTCAGACAGTTGGTGCAGGCCCGGCATTTGTCCGCCTCCAGCCGCACCGAATGAAACCGCTTTGTCGCTTCCATCTCCCGTTCCTCATCCCTTCAGTGCGAAGCTCATGGTGATGGTGGTGCCCACCCCCACCTCGCTCTGAATATCAAATTCCGTGGCGTTCCGCTTCATGTTGGGCAGGCCCATACCGGCGCCGAAGCCCAGCGTCCTGGCCTCCTCGTTGGCGGTGGAGTATCCCTCCGTCATGGCCTTGTCAATGTCCGGGATGCCCGGCCCCACATCCTTGGAAATCAGCGTCACCTTATCCGGCTCCACCTGCAGCGTCAGCACGCCTCCGTCGGAGTGGATCACCAGGTTCAGCTCCACCTCGTAGCAGGCGACGCTCACGTGCCGCAGCACGTCCGCGCTGACCCCCAGCTGCTTCAGCGTCCTCTTGATGGTCGTGGACGCCTCGCCCGCCGATTCATAGGCCCCCGCTTCCACGGGAAACTTTTTCTCCATCAGCACCGCCATAGCCGTCACGCTCCTTCCGCGGGCGCCCGCCGCTTGCTTCCCGGCAACCCGTGCATATACAGCTCCCCGCAGGCGGTATAGGTGGTCATATTGGTGGCCAGCACCGTGATCCCGCTTTCCTCCGCCTCCTCCAGGATCTCCTGGCTGGGCAGCTTGCCCCGTGAAAAGACGATGCAGGTGATATCCAGCATTTCGCTGGTCCGCACCACATGCGGGTTGATCAGCCCCGTGATCAGGACCGCCTTCTCCTTGACGAAGGCCAGCACATCGCTCATCAGATCCGATCCGCAGGCCGTCTCCACCTCTTCGTTCATCCGGTCCCCGCCCTCAAGGACGCTGGCTTCGAGAATATCCTTTACATCCTGAATGGTCATATGGCGTTCTCCCCTGTTCTCTTCGTTTCTTCTTTACTGCTCCTCAGCCGGCGGTTTCTTCCGCCGGGCCCGAAAGCTTCGCGCCAATCGTCCGGCCCGTTCCGCGGCGAATGGCCTCGGGCTGTCTGGCTCATGGATCGTTGGGTTCCTTGCCTACGCACCAGCCCCGGGTCTTGTTCACCGTCCGCTCCACCGCGTCCCGGCTGTTCTTCCAGTCTTCCTTCTCGTACCTGTAATCAAACTTCTTGATGAACCAGGAGATATCCTCCTGAATCCGGTCCAGATTTTCCTTTTCGTTCTTCGCCAGCACCCGGACGAATTCGCCCAGTTCCTTCCCGCTCAGCTCCTCCG
>CADBTC010000306.1 GCA_902797445.1 uncultured Eubacteriales bacterium
AATGCTGAAACGACCCCGGATACCGAAGAGGTGCCGGTGGCTTCTGCTTCATGACAACCCGTGAAAGACTGAGGGCGGCCGCCAGAGACCTTTCTGAGGCTGGGGTGCCGGATCCGGACTATGATGCCGGCCTGCTGATGGAGATGGTGACGGGAGAACCGGCCCTGAAGCTTCGAAGCGGGCTGGGAGACGCGCTGACGGATGAACAGATCAGCGCGTATGAGGGCCTGATCCAAAAACGAAAGGACCGTATTCCCCTTCAGTATCTGCTGGGGAATACAGTCTTTATGGGTGATCTTTACAAAGTGCGCCCCGGCGTGCTGATCCCCAGACCGGAAACGGAGATGATCGCGGAAGAAGCGATTCGCCTGCTGCGGGAGGGGGCAATGTCGACGGGGGAGCCGGCAGTGCTGGACTTGTGCTGCGGGAGCGGGTGCCTTGGCATATCCGTCAAGCGGGCTTTCCCGGCGGCCCGGATCACGCTGACGGACATGAGCCCCATCGCGCTGGAGACCGCCCGGGAGAATGCGGAGCGGCTGGGGGCGGATTGCGAGATGCTGCAGGGGGATCTGTTTGAGACAGTTACCGGCAGAAAATTTGACCTGGTTTTATCCAATCCCCCATATATCCCCGCCGAAGAATGCGGCAGACTGCAGGCGGAAGTGATGCAGGAGCCTCGCATGGCGCTGGACGGCGGGAGGGACGGATTGGATTTTTATCGGCGGATTGCGGCGGAAGCGGGCACATATCTGCGGCGCCCGGGTTTCCTGATCCTGGAAATAGGATACGGGGAAGCGAAGGCCGTGGAGGCGCTGCTGCTCTCCGGAGGTGCGGGGAAGGTACAAACGGACAGGGATTTTTCCGGCATTCCGCGAAGAATACGCGCGGAATACGGAACAGAAACGAGGCCACATGTTCAGAAAACTGCAGGCGATCAGGGAACGGTTTGAAGAGCTGACCGTGGAAATGACGCAGCCGGAGGTTGCGGGAGATTATGCCCGGCTGCAGGCGATTATCAAGGAGCGGGTTCAGCTCGAGCCCATCGCGGAAGGATACGCCAAGTACCTCGAGCTGCAGCGGCACATGGAGGAAGCCCGGGAGCTGACGGCTGATCCGGACCTGGGGGAGGAGGCTCAGCGGGAGCTTTCCGCTCTGAGCCAACGGGAAGCGGCCCTGACGGAAGAACTGAAAATGATGCTGATTCCATCTGATCCCCTGGACGATCGGAACGTCATCATGGAGATCCGGGCTGGTGTTGGCGGGGAGGAAGCCGCCCTTTTTGCCGGAGATCTGATTCGGATGTATCAGAAATACTGCGACCGAGGCGGGCTGACGCTTTCCATCCTGGCGCTGGACGATACAGAGCTGGGCGGCGCCACTGACGCGATGATCCTGATCAGCGGGCCGGAGGCATGGGCCCGAATGAAGTTCGAGAGCGGAGTGCATTGCGTAAAGCGAGTGCCGGTGACCGAGAGCGGCGGGCGCATCCATACCTCCACAGCGTCGGTGGCTGTTTTTCCGGAAGCGGAGGAAAACGAGCTGGTCATCGCGCCGGAGGACATTCGGATTGACGTATATCACGCATCCGGTCACGGCGGTCAAGGCGTGAATACCACCGACAGCGCCGTTCGTATGACGCATATTCCTACGGGAACGGTGGTTACGATGCAGGATGAGCGGAGCCAGCTGCAGAACAAAGCAAAGGCCCTGCGGGTACTGCGGAGCAGGTTGATGGACCGGCAGCGGGAGGAAGCGCGGGCAGCCCAGGACGCAGACCGGAAGAATCAGATTGGCGGCGGGGACCGGAGCCAGCGGATCCGCACATACTATTATAACCACGATTATGTGGTGGATCACAGGCTGGGGCTGACGGTGCCCCGGGTCCAGAATACGATGAACGGAGATCTGGATCCCTTTATTCAGGCCCTGAGGCTGGCGGAAAAAACGGAGAAGCTGCGTTCCCTGCATGAATAAAGCTGCCAGAGCCGGGACCTTTTCGATCGGCGCGGAAGCCCGCCTGTTTCTGTTTTTTCCCGGAGCACGGGACAGCAGGATGATGTCCTGCGGGGAGAAATCCCCAACGCAAAAGAGACAAAGGAGTATGTATGGAAACACTGATCATGAACGCTGAGCTGCCGGAGGCCATGGAACGGGCAGCCCGGCTTTTTTCATCGGGAGAACTGGTTGCGTTTCCCACGGAAACCGTATATGGATTGGGTGCCAACGCGCTGGATCGGAAAGCGGTGCTCTCCATTTTTGCCGCAAAAGGACGGCCGGCGGATAATCCGTTGATCGTCCATATCTGGAATCGGAGCCAGATGACGGGTCTGTGTGAAATCCCGAAAGATGCCGAAAAGCTGATGGATGCTTTCTGGCCGGGACCGCTGACGATGCTTTTTCCCCGGACGGAGAAGGTTCCGGATGAGGTGACGGCTGGCCTGCCGACGGTGGCGATCCGAATGCCGTCCCTGCCCTGCGCCCATAAAATGCTGCAGGTCTGCGGCCTTCCGATCGCTGCGCCAAGCGCCAACCGGAGCGGCCGGCCCAGCCCGACGACCGCGGCCCATGTGATGGAGGACATGGCGGGACGGATTCCGCTGATTCTGGACGGAGGCCCCTGCCAGGTAGGGCTGGAGTCCACGGTACTGGATCTGACCCGGGGCGATCCGACCATCCTGCGGCCTGGCGGAGTGACAAAAGAGATGATCCAGGAGGTGCTGGGGCGGGACGTAGAGGTGGCCGGCAGTGTACTGCGGCCTCTGAAGCCGGATGAAAAGGCACTCAGCCCGGGTATGCGTTATAAGCATTATGCACCGACGGGGACGGTGACCCTGGTGGAAGGGGAAGGAGAAGCGGTCCATCGGGTGATGCGGGAACAGTGTACATCCGACCGCCTGGCGGGACGAAAGAGCTGCGTACTGTGCTTTACGGAGCACCTGGATCTGTTTCCGGACTGTGATCCCCACGATATCGGATCCCGGGAGGACGATCGGGAAGTGGCCCACAGGCTGTTCGATGTGCTCCGCCGTCTGGATCAGGAAGGCATGGAAACCATTTACAGTGAAGTCGTACCCGCGGAAGGCGTAGGGCTGGCGGTTATGAATCGGCTGGGACGGGCCGCCGGGTTCCGGACGCTGAAAGCGGAATAATGCTTTACGTTCAAAACGAAGGCTGAAAAATGAAAAAGAAAAAGGGGCGGAACAGTTTCCGCCTCTTTTTTCATCCGCCGATTCAGCGGTCCTGATGGGACCGTCATTTCACTTTTACGGGGATCAGAGATAAAATTATCCTTTTGCCGATCGATTTCAGGCTTTGGACTGACTCATGAGCAGGAACCAGTCCTTCATTTTCATCAGGAGATCGGCATTGGTCGGCGCTTTCTCCATCATGGAGATCAGCTGGGGAACCGCCTGCACGGAGGAGATGGAGCCCAGCATCTGCCGCAAGAGGGACAGGCCTTCCTTCTGCTGATCATTGAGCAGAATATCGGTATTCTTGGTGAAGCTGCGCTGCAGGTTGACCGGAGGTCTGACGCCGGCCCTGGCAGCAGCCAGATCCAACAGGAGTTCCATATTGGCCGTGCCCTTGAATTCTTCCACGATCGAGTCATCCACCCGATTGCCGGTCTGGATATCCATGGCGGCGATTACGGTCAGGGAACCGCCCTCCCGAATGGAACGGGCCGCTCCGAAGAGACGCTTTGCCCGCAGCAGGGAGGCGGGATTTACCATTCCGGGCAGGCTGCGCCCTTGGGCTGCCGCCGCGGAGGTATAGATCTTGGCCAGCCGGGTCAGACTGTCAGCCAGGATGATCACATCCTTTTTCTGCTCCACCTGGCGCATGGCGCGCTCGAGGACCATTTCCGTCAGCCGGAGGTGCGCTTCCGGCGGCTGATCGAAGGTTGAAGCAAGGACGGGGCAGGGAACGGTGGCACGATAGGCCGTTACATCCTCCGGATTCATATCAATCAGAAGGATCATCACTTCCACATCAGGATAATTGCACGAAATCACCCGGGCATATTCTGCCAGCAATTCCCGCTTTCCCGTATCCGGCGGGCAGAGCAGCAGCGCCCGCTGACCAAAGCCCAGAGGGGCGATCAGATCAATCAGCCGGAGAGAAGAGGAAGCATGATTGTCGTCCGTGGCTTCCAGAGAGATCTTCCGGGTCGGATAGACCGCAGTCAGCTCATCAAAGAAGGGCCGATCCACCAGATCATCTACGGAGATGCCGTTCACAGTATCGATATACAGCAGCGCGGCATATTTATCTCCTTCCCGCTGGGGGCGGACTTTTCCGCAGATCAGGTCACCGGTCCGAAGGGAGAAACGCCTGATCTGGGCCATGGAGACGTAGATGTCCCTGGAGGAGGGCATAAAATGAACGTTGCGAAGGAATCCGTAACCGTCGGGATGCAGCTCCAGAATCCCGCTACCTTCCTGGAAATCACCGGCCGCCAGCAATTCTTCCAGCGTCGGGGGTGCGGACGGCGCTTCCGCAAAGGAAGGAGCCAGGGTTTCCTGGAGGGATGCTACCGTCTCCGCAGGAGCGGGCGAAACAATGGGAGCAGCAGGGACGGCGGGAGCGGACGAAGGCGCCGCGGCGGCGCGGGGACCGAACCCCCCGCCGGTGAAACCAGTTCGATGCTCCGGAATGGGAGAAACGGGACGGCTCTCTGCAGCGGCTGCTGGGGCTGCCTGGGCCGTCGGGGCAGCCGCCGCCATATGAGACGGTGCGGGGGCGGAAGAGGAGGGACCGAAGCGGGGCCCGAAAGACCGGGGCCGCAGGGGAGAGGGCCTCGCGTCTGCGCCGGCAGGTGCCGGGGTATTGTTCCAGGAACGGGCTGCACCCTGGGACTGCCAGGCGTTATGAGCAGGCGCCTGGGGCGAATCCGGGCTATGCCATGCAGCCTGGAAACGGGGTTCCGGGCTATCTGTTTTTTCCGTTTTTTTGGCTGGGAAAGCCTTCTCTCCCGCAGCGTCCATCTCCGCCGCTTTCCCGGCAGGAAAAGCGGTTTCCGCCGGCGTACCGTTATCCGACAGTACGGCGATGCCGTCTGTCCCGGAAACGGAGGGGATGGCAGACGCTTCGGCTGCAACTGCCTGCTCAGACCGAAGCCCGGAATCTGCTTCTGTCTCCGCCGGCACCGGGGCTGCTGTCTGCGGGATTTCTTCATTCAGGGGCGGGAGAAAGGATTGTTGCTCCGGAGACATATTGAGACCCATGCTGGAAGCAATTTTGGCTACAATACCGGATTTATCCACCCCGGCGCCAAGCACCACGTGCTGATCGCGGGCGAGCTTCCGCAGCTGGAGCACGGTCATGGATTGAAGTTCCGCAATGGTCATATGAAAAACCTCCTGTGATATGAGATAAAGAAAAACAGAATCCGTAAGGAGATGTTAAGCATTGAGAAGGGCCTGCTGTGCTTCCTTTCATAAACGGAGAGGAAATCATCATCATAAGGGAAGAAAAGCCGCATCTGCAATAAGCCAGATTACGCCTTGCCTCAGGGCAGTGTCGCAAAGACGAGATCCCGATGAACAGCTTGCTCAACAGGGTGGGAAAGATCGGAGCATTCCGGCTCATCCAGGGGAGCGAAGCCCACATCGGTGAGTATGGAACGCAGCTTGTCCGGACGCAGGGTCAGATCGTTAAAGCTCAGTGCCAGGGCAGCGCCGGGAAGAAGCGCCTTTTTCCAGGCGGGAAGGGCCCGGGCAAGGACGGCCTCAAAGGATTCGATGCGGGAACCGGACTGGGGCGCATGCTGGATGCCGTAGGGAAGATCCGCCAGGAGCACGTGCGCTTTTTGCTTCTTCAGCAGGGATGGGGCCAGGGCCGTATCTCCTTGAAAAAAAGAGAGAGAACGGACATCTCCCCGGGCATACGCTTCTTTCGAGGAAGAAAAGCGAAAAACCCGCCCGGGCACTGCCTGCCCCCGGATCGTCTCGCTGACCTCGGAAAGGGTATGCTTGAAACGGTTCAGCTTCAGGAAACGGCTAAAATAATCCGAGGCCTCTTTCAGATCCCGCGCGTCCACATCCAGCCCAACCCCATTGGCACCGGAGAGGAGGCCGCAGAAAAGCCCTGTTCCCCGGCCGCAAAGCGGGTCCAGCACGGTGACTGGCGCATCCGTATGCGCAAAAGACGACAAGGAAAGGGCTGTGTTAAACATCATCCGCATAAAGGTGGCATTTGTTTTTCCTTTATACTTCAGTACCTCCGGCAGCTCTTCCGGAACATAGAAGAAAGGAGAAACGGGGAGAGGACGGAGAAAGGCTCCTTCCTTTTCCGCGAGCAGCGTTACACAGGAATGCCCGGCAAGATAGGTCAGTTCGTGATCAGAAAGCGGCCGGCATTCAAAAGTCAGAAAAACAGCCGAACCGACGGTTTCCTGCCGGATATCTGTTTTAATAAACAGACTGCGCAACATGCAAAAAAGCTCACAGCGGCTGAGCCGCTGAACAGCTTCCTGATAATGAATGTTGGGATGCCTCCATAGCTGAAAGGAATAAACCATGAAATCCTCATTTCCTTAATTGATCCATCCCAAATATATCATAAACATCTGTTCTTTTCAAGAGGAAAAAAACAAAGAGAAAACAAAAACCCTCCCCGAGGGGGAGGGAACGAATCACCACTTGCGCTTCCGGGCTGCTTCAGCCTTTTTCTTGCGCTTTACGCTGGGCTTTTCGTAATGTTCGCGCTTACGGACTTCCTGGAGAACACCGCTGCGCGCGCACTGCCGCTTAAACCGTTTGAGCGCACTTTCCAGGGACTCATTTTCACGGATACGAACCTC
>CADBTC010000307.1 GCA_902797445.1 uncultured Eubacteriales bacterium
CACGGTCTTGCCGTCTTCTTCGAACACAGGCTCCTTGGAGCACACGGTGTGCTTGTTCTCGCCGATGACGCCGCAATAGCCCTTCTGGGCGGTGTCATACTTCAGCAGGTGCGCCAGCATGGCGGGGCTGGTCAGATCGTTGATCGCGACCACTTCGTACCCTTCCGCGCCGAACATCTGCCGGAACGCCAGGCGGCCAATCCGTCCGAAACCGTTGATAGCAACTTTAACAGCCATTGGAATCCCCTCCTAAAAATAATATCACAGTTCAGGCGCACAATTACGCCCACTTCATATCATACCCGTTTTTCCGTCCTTTGGCAACCTTTTTTTGTATATTTCCCTAAAAACAAGGCCTTTCCGATCCTGCGGACCGACTGCCCGGACGGAGCGAACGGCGGAGCACCGTCCGGGCAGTCGGTCCGCAGGATCGCCATCGGTTTTTACCAGCAGCTACGCTTTCCTTCTGCCCCTTTTATGGATCGTCCGGTCCGACAGGCTTCCCACGATCAGCCCCAGGGCCGTCATCGCGATGATAATCATGGCCTGCACCCCCTGAGCGCCGCCCTGGGCCATCTGTCCCCGCCCCAGGCTGTCCATCATCCGGTACAGCCCCAGCCCTGGCACCACCGGCACGATGGCGGACATGAGGAATACCGTATTGATGACCCGCATCTTTCGGGCGCAGAGGTGTCCCAGAACCGATCCGACCGTCGTTCCGAAGAACACCGCCGTATGCTCCGAAAGCCCCGCCAGGGACAGCAGCCAGTAAACCATGTATACCACAGCCGCAATTCCGCCCGCGGCCAGCAGCGTTCGCCTGGGCACCCGGGTCAGAACCGCAAACCCCAGCGTACCGAAAAAAGCCCCAGCGAGATAAAGCAAGGCTTGCTCAATCATGTTAAATTCCTCCTCCCGCCAGAATCCGGAGCACGGCCGAGGCCAGCAGCGCCCCGCCGGCGATCATGAAAGCGGTCAGCAGTGCGGAGACCCCGTGGGACACGCCGGATACCATATCCCCCCGAAAGGTATCCTGCACGGCATTGGTCATGGCCACCCCCGGCACGAGGGGCATCAGCGCCCCGGCGATCACGGCCTCCGTATTCAGTCCGGGAATCCATCTGCCCGCCAGCACAGGCAGCAGGGCTGTCATGAAACCGCCTAAAATGTCGGAAAGGATCCAGGATTCGTGCACCTTTCCCATCAGCAGGCAGGCGCCCTGCGTCGCGGCCGCCACGGCCAGCGCGGTCAGCGCTTCCAGCCAGGTACCCTGGAAGAGAAAGGCAAATCCCCCCGCACAGATGCCCGCAGCCAGCACAGCGCTCCATCCCAGCCGCTTTTGCTGCAATCGCGCCACCTCCCGCAGCCGGATATATGCTTCGGATGCGCCGAGTTTTCCCGCTGCGACTGCCCGGGATATATGATTGGTCTGGTCCACGATGGTCAGGTTGGTGCCCTGCTTATGCACCCGCCGGACGCTGGTCTCCAGCTTGCCCTCCTCCGTCCGATAGCTGATAAACAGCCCGCTGGGGACGGCAAAGCTTTCCACTTCGTTCAGCCCGAAGCCCTCGCCCATCCGGCGGACCGTTTCCTCCGCCCGAAAGGTCTCCCCGCCGTTTTCCAGAATCAGCTGCGCCGCCAGCTGCAGCGCTTCCATCTCCGTATCGCTCCACGCCGTTTCCGTTTGCATCCGTTCCTCCGGATTTCCCTTTTTCCGCACCGGAAAAGGGATCTTTTCAGCCGTTCCCCATCTTATCAGCCTCGCCGAAACCTGTCAAACCCCGAAAATGGTATTTCTGCCTGCCGGTACCGAGAGCGGTATTTCTGTCTGCCGGCGCACTTGCAGCGTTTCTGTCCGCGGAGCACAAAAACTGCCTGCTGCGGTAATTGTGACGGGGGAATTCCGGCCCGAAAGGAGGTTCCTCTCTCTTGCCTTTTTTTGCTTCTTGTGTTAGTCTGGATACTGGTTTTTTATCCCCGTGCATGGACTTTCGCTCGACCGCAAAAAGCCATGCGCACCGTCCCCGGGAGAGGGAAAATCATGGTCCTGAAAAGGTGTTTTGTTCATTTTAGGAGGCTTTTGACTGATGATGAAGCGTATGGTGTCTTCGGTGCTTGCCCTTTTGCTGGTCCTGTCCCTTTCCGGTGTCGCCCTGGCGGTTCCGTCGGAAGTGGAATACCGGTCGACACGCCGCTTTCTGGAGCTCATGGATGACCAGGGGGTGAAGTATATCCACGAGGGACTGGATGAGGAGCAGGACGAGGTGGTGCGGATCACCTATCGGCTGGAGGACGAAAATGTCTCCTTCCGCCTCTGCTTCTCGGAGGACGGGGAGCATTGCGCGATCTACGCGTGGGATCTGGCGGCCTTTGATCCGGCGGATACGGACCGGGTGCTTCGGGAAGTCAACAGCCTGAACCGGCAGTATCATGCCTGCGTCTTTACCGTGGACGAAACGGAAGCGACGGTCACCGCCTGCGCGGACGTCATTTTCCGGACCACCGGGTCGGACGAAATCTGCTATGAAGCGCTGCAAGGCATGGCCCGCGTCGTGAACGCGGCGCTGGGCGTGCTTCTGCCCTACGAGAAGGAATAAACCGGTTTGCTTTTCGGCCAATGGGCCGAACGGAATTTTCATCCGGATTTCGTTTGAAAACAGGCCCGTCTGCGACAGGAGTGTTTTCACAGGCCGTGGACCGTACGAAATCGGATCAGGTGAATGAATATGAACAGGCAATCGCGAAAATCGAGAGAAGAATCCGTGTCCCGCGCTGGCCGGAGCGGTCTGATCTGGCGCTTTCTGAAAGGCAGCCGGGGCTTTTTTGTGTTGTGCATGGTCTGCGCGGCGGTTTCCGCCCTGGCGGATATGGTGACGCCCCAGATCGTCCGCGTCACGGTGGACCAGATCATCGGCGGCGCGTCCCCGGACGCCCTCAGCCCTTTTGTCCGCTCCCTGCTTCTTTTCGCCGGCGGGCCCGCGTATCTGAAGTCCCGGCTGTGGATCCCGGCGCTGGCGATCGTTTTCGCGGCGCTTTTCAAGGCCGGCAGCCAGTATGGGTTCCGGGTATATAACGCGAAGGGCGGGGAAACGCTGGTGAAAACCATGCGGGACACCCTCTATACCCATATCTCCCACCTGCCCTTCTCCTGGCATATGCGCAATCATACCGGGGACATTATCCAGCGCTGCACCAGCGACATCGATACCACCCGGAATTTCATCTCCGAGCAGCTGACGAACCTGATCCGGATCCTCATTCTGCTGATTCTGTCGATTGTGTTCATGCTGGGGATGCATCCGCTCCTGACCCTGATCGCCATGCTGCCCGCCCCGGTCATCATCATATACTCCGTCCGCTTCCACCATCAGGTTTGGTCCGGCTTTCAGGAATGCGACGAGAACGAGGGAAAGCTCTCCGCCATGGTGCAGGAGAACCTGACCGGCGTCCGGGTGGTCCGGGCATTCGGCCGCGAACGCTATGAGCGGGACCGGTTTGACGCCCAGAATGAATACTATACCTCCCTGTGGGTGAAAATGGGGAAACTGCTGTCCCGCTTCTGGAGCACGGCGGACATTCTCTCCGGCCTCCAGGTGATGCTGGTGGTGGTCTTCGGAGTGGTGTTCTGCCTGCGGGGCGGGATGACAGGCGGCGAATACATCGCCTTCCTGTCGTATAACGGAATGCTCGTCTGGCCGATCCGCATGCTGGGCCGGATGATTTCGGAAATGAGCAAGGCCGGCGTCTCCATGGAGCGCATCGGCCAGATCATGGACGCGAAAGAAGAGGAGGATAACCCGGAGGGCCTGACGCCGCCCCTGGACCGGGATATCCGCTTTGAGCATGTGTCCTTCTCCTACGACGGGGCGGGAGAGCTGCTGCGGGATATTTCCCTGACGATTCCCGCCGGATCCACCCTGGGCATTCTGGGCGGCACGGGCTCTGGCAAGAGCACCCTCATGTACCTGCTGGACCGGCTGTACGACCTGCCGGAGTCCTGCGGAAAAATCACCATCGGCGGGGTGGATATCCGGAAAATGCGCCTGTCCCACCTGCGCGGCGGGATCGGCATCGTGCTGCAGGAGCCCTTTCTCTTCTCCCGTACGCTGAAGGAAAACCTGATGATCGCTTCCCCGGACCTGACGGACGAGGAGCTGGCGGACGCATCCCGCACGGCGCACCTGGAGGAAACCGTGGCGGGCTTTTCCAAAGGATATGATACATTTGTAGGCGAGCGGGGCGTCACCCTCTCCGGAGGCCAGAAGCAGCGGGCGGCCATCGCCCGGATGCTGACCCGGAAGACCCCCATCATGATTTTTGACGATTCCCTGTCCGCCGTGGATACGGAAACCGACGCCCAGATCCGCGCCGCCCTGGAAAAGCGCTTCGGCCAGGCTACTATCATTCTGATCTCCCACCGGATGACCACCCTCTCCAGGGCGGATCAGGTGCTGGTGCTGGACCACGGACAGGTCGCCCAGCTGGGCACCCCGGATGAGCTGCGTTCTCAGCCGGGCCTGTTCCGGGAAATCGACCGGATCCAGAGCATGAGCAGGGAGGAGGAGACCGCCTGATGTCACAAACGGAAAACCAGGATAACCGGGCCAGCCTTCCCTTCTTTGGCATTCCCCGGCTCATTCCCTACATGCGGAAATACCGCAAAACCCTGCTGGTCATGATTCTCTGCGGCCTGGCCGGCACGGGAACTGACCTGGCGCTGCCCCTCATGCAGCGCTATGCTCTCAATCACTATATCGCCCGCCGCACCCTGGATACCCTGCCCATCTATATCGCCCTTTACGCGGCAATCCTCCTCTTCCAGGCTCTGGTCAATTACCGGGCCACCCTGGACGCCTGGTCTACGGAGGTGCGGGTCAACCGGGATTTGCGCTCCGCAGCCTTCGACCATCTGCAGCGGCTCTCCTTCAGCTACTATAACCAGAACGCCGTGGGCTATATTCATTCCCGGGTCATGAGCGACACCGGGCGCATCGGCTCCCTGGTCTCCTGGACGCTGATGGACTCCGTCTGGCATCTGTCCTATCTGGCAGGCTCGGTGGTCATCATGCTGTCGATCAACGCCCGCCTGGCGGGGCTGGTGCTGCTGATCCTGCCCCTGCTGGTGCTGTTTTTCTCGATTTTTCAGGGAAAGCTGATCCGGGCCAACCGGGAGATCCGGGAGATGAACAGCCGGATCACCGGGGAATTCAACGAGGGTATCACCGGCGCGAAGACCGTGAAAACCCTGGTGATCGAGGACCGGATGGCCCGGGATTTTGTCTCCGCCACCGCGGAGATGCGCAAAAAAAGCATTCATGCCAATCGGCTGCGCGGCGCCTTTGCCCTGACCATGCATCTGGCCTCCTCCCTGGCCTTGGCCATCGTCCTGTGGCAGGGCGGATACATCGCCGAAAGCGAGATCGGCACCTTCTCCATGTTCATGACCTACGCCCAGGGGCTGATGGAGCCCATCCGCTGGGTCGTGGACGCGATCTCCGACGTCATCACGACCCAGGTCAACATTGAGCGCCTGACCCGCCTGCTGGGAACCGTGCCGGACGTTCGGGACACCCCCGAGGTGATCGAAAAATACGGCGACAGCTTCGACCCGAAGCGGGAAAACTGGGAGCCGATCCGGGGAGATATCGAATTTCAGGACGTCTCCTTCCGCTATCCCGACGGGGACGAGTATGTGCTGGAGCATTTTAACCTGAAGATTCCCTTCGGATCCAATATCGCCATCGTCGGCGAAACCGGCGCCGGCAAGAGCACCCTGGTCAACCTGGTGTGCCGGTTCTTTGAGCCCACGGAGGGAAAGGTGCTCATCGACGGGCGGGACGCCCGGGAGCGCTCCCAGCTGTGGCTGCATTCCGCCATCGGCTATGTGCTCCAGTCCCCGCATCTGTTCTCCGGCACCGTCCGGGAAAACCTGCTTTACGGAAACCCGGCCGCCACCGACGACCAGATCTGGGAGGCGCTGCGCCTGGTCTCCGCCGAAACCCTGGTGAAGTGGATGGATAAGGGGCTGGACTCCGACGTGGGCGAGGGGGGCGACCTGCTCTCCACCGGCGAGAAACAGCTGATTTCCTTTGCTCGGGCGATCCTGGCGGATCCCCGAATTCTGGTGCTGGATGAAGCCACCGCCTCCGTGGATACCCTCACGGAGCAGAAGATTCAGTCCGCTATCGAGACGGTCATCGCCGGGCGGACCTCTCTGGTGATTGCCCACCGGCTGTCCACCGTCCGGAACGCGGACCTGATCCTGGTGGTGCGGGACGGGAAAATCGTGGAGCAGGGCACCCATCCGGATCTGCTGAAGGCCGGCGGATATTACGCCCGGCTGTATACCAGGCAGTATGAGGATGAACAGACGTCCTCCGCGCTGGGCTGACACTCCCATCCGGCAAACGGACCATGACGCATTCGGCATCCGGGACGCCGTCCTGTTTCGGCCGCTGAACAGCGAGCCGGTTTTCGAAGACGATAGGAAGAAAAAAGCCGCCCCGGCGGGCGGCAAAGAGGTGATTTGAGGAGGTGAGGAACGCGATGGAAAAGGATCTGCCCCTGCTTTCCGCGGAAGGAATGCTTTCGGGAGGAACGGCCACACCGTCCCCGGATACAGAGGCCCGGGCTTTCCGCTCCCAGCCGCTGGCGGCCCGGATGCGGCCGGAAACCCTCGATGAATTTGCCGGCCAGCGCCACCTGATCGGGGAAGGCAAAATCCTCCGCCGTCTCATCGACTCGGATCTGGTCTCCTCCATGATCTTCTGGGGACCGCCCGGGGTAGGCAAAACGACCCTGGCCCAGATCATCGCCCGCCAGACCCGGGCGACGTTCATTAACTTTTCCGCCGTCACCTCCGGCATTAAGGAAATCCGTCAGGTCATGACCCAGGCGGAAGAAAACCGGGTCTACGGCGTACGCACGATCGTCTTTGTGGATGAAATCCACCGCTTTAACAAGGCCCAGCAGGACGCCTTCCTGCCCTTCGTGGAAAAGGGAAGCATCGTCCTGATTGGCGCCACGACCGAAAACCCCTCTTTTGAAGTCAACAGCGCCCTGCTCTCCCGGTGCAAGGTCTTCGTCCTGCAGGCCCTGAGCCGGGAGGACATCCTGTGGCTGCTGCGCCGGGCCCTGACGGACGAACGGGGTTTCGGCCGGGATCACGTGGTTTTCCCGGAGAAAGGGTTGGAGGCCATCGCCGATTTCTGCAATGGGGATGCCCGCTCCGCCCTGAGCACGCTGGAAATGGTGGTCTTAAACGGCGACGCCGACGAGCGGGGCATCACCGTGACCGAGGAAACCCTCGCCCAGTGTCTGAACCGGAAAAGCCTCCTCTACGATAAGGATGGCGACGAGCACTATAACCTGATCTCCGCCCTGCATAAATCCATGCGCAATTCCGATCCGGACGCAGCGGTCTACTGGATGATGCGGATGCTCGAGGGAGGAGAGGATCCCCTGTATATTGCCCGGCGGGTGCTTCGTTTCGCAGCCGAGGACGTGGGCCTGGCGGATCCCCGGGCGATGGAGGTTGGCGTCGCCGCCTATCAGGCCTGCCATTTTATCGGCGTCCCGGAGTGCAATGTCCATCTGGCGGAAGCCGTGGTCTACATGTCCTTGGCCAGCAAGTCCAACGCCATGGAGATGGCGACCCAGGAGGCGGCCGAAGCCATCCGGAAGGAGCCGGACGCGCCGGTTCCCCTGCATATCCGGAATGCCCCAACCCAGCTCATGAAGAACCTGGATTACGGCAAAGGCTACCAGTATGCCCATGATTACGCGGAAAAAATGACCGCCATGACCTGCCTGCCGGAAGCCCTCCAGGACCGCCGCTTCTACCATCCCACCGACCAGGGCCAGGAGGCCCGTTACCGGGACCGTCTGGAGCAGATCCTGGCCTGGAAGGATGCCGAGAGACAGAAGAAGGGAGGGACTTCCCATTAAACGTTCTTTCCGCCGACTGTCCTGGCCGTTCTCCGGCCAGCTGGCCCGGCACTTCTGCGGCCTGCTCTGTGCCCTGGCCCTGCTTTTCACCCATTTTCCCGGCCCGACCGGTCTGACCAGCTCTTCCAGCCGTTTTGGCATTTCTGGCCAGCCCGTTTCTTCTAGTCAGACCGGCCTTTTTTCCGCCCGCTCCGCAGCCGCGGCGCCGGCGAAAGCCTCAGCCTCCGCCCCGACAGTACGGGTGCTGCTGCGCCGCCTGGCCCTGACGGATCGGATCGACCTGACCCTGATCGGCCCCTTCACCGCATCCTGGGAAAAGGACAGCCGCATGCTCCTGCCTGGTGGCTCAGAGATGAGCGTCATCTGCCGGAATAATCGGCTGATTCTCTTTTACAACGGCGCCTCCCTGGATACCGGCACAAGGCTGACCCTTTCCCGAGTATTGAGCCCGGATGTGTCCACCCCCAGCCTGCGCATCGCCCCCGGCGACGCGCTCTATCCCGGCGATCTGACCCTGACGCTTTCAGGCGGCCAGCTGCAGCCGGTCCTGACCCTTTCCGTGGAAGACTACCTGCGGGGTGTGGTGCCTTACGAAATGAGCGACGACTTTCCCCTGGAGGCCCTGAAGGCCCAGGCCGTCTGTGCCCGGACCTATGCGCTTGGCCGACTGGATCCGTCGAAAGACTGGGACCTGGTGGATACGACCGCGGACCAGGTCTTCCGCGGCCTCACCGGCAGCCATGACCGGTCCGACCGGGCCATTCGGGAAACCGCCGGCCTCATCGGCTGGTCGAATGGCGCCGTGGCCAACTGCTATTATTCAGCCTCCAACGGCGGCCAGACGGAGCTGCCCGCCCACGTCTGGTCCGGCGCGGAGTCCAGTACCTGCTTCGCCATCACGGACGACCCCTATGATGTGGAAAATCCCGCCTCCATCGTGAAAAAGGCGGCGATTCGCAAGGACGGCAGGAACCTGCCCGAGGCGCTGCTTTCCGCCGTCCGCGAGGCGGTTCTCGCCCTGCCCGAAATGACGGATTTCGATCGGGATCCCGCCTCCTTCCGGGTGGACAGCATCACCGCCCTCAGCCTCACTTCGCCCCGCTATCCGGCCCCCTCCCGCCTGATGACAAAAATCGAACTCACCCTCCAGCCCTCCGGCCGCCGGTATCAGGCCCCGGAAACCCCGGATCCCCTGACCTACGAGCCGGATGAAGACGAGCTTCCCTCCAGCAGCCCCGACACTTCGGCAGCCTCAGGAACCGATGCCCCCGGCGGCTCGGACGCCGCATCCGCGGCCCCTTCTCCCACGCCGGCCCCCACCGAAACGCCCCTCCCGGACCGGATTCTCTCCGGGTTCCTGCCCATGGGCACCTTTACCCTTTCTCTGCCCCTGTTTCCGACGCTGATCCGGGAGCTGGGCCTGAGCATCTACGGGGCGGATAATGAAATCGTGACCGTGTCCGAGGAAAAGGACCGCTTCATCCTTTCCTCCGGCCGCTACGGCCACGGGGTCGGCATGAGCCAGCGCGGCGCCCA
>CADBTC010000308.1 GCA_902797445.1 uncultured Eubacteriales bacterium
AATACGGTCTTCCGCGTGGTCACCATTGCGGCGCTGGCGCCGTTCATTCCGCTGATTGAAAAGCTGATGATCCGGCTGGTTCCGCCGGATCCCCAGGAAGAGGCGGACACAGGGGCGATGAAAAGGCTGGAGGAGCGCTTCCTGGCCTATCCCACCCTGGCGGTGGAGCAGACCTCCATTTCCATCTCCAAGATGGCGGAGCTGACGCAGAAGGCCCTGCATACGGCGGTGGATATGCTGGATGAATACTCCGAAAAGAGCATGGAAACCGTCCGCAAGCTGGAGGAAGTCGCGGACCAGTATGAGGATCGGATCGGCAGCTATCTGATGAAGCTGACGGGCCGGGAAATGACGGATACCCAGAACCGGGCAGTCAGCCAGTATTTCCGGGCGATTACCGACCTGGAGCGGATCAGCGACCATGCGCTGAACGTGGCCGAGATTGCCCAGGAAAAATACGAGAAGAAGATCTCCTTCTCCGAAAAAGGGGAAAAGGAGATGAATAACCTGAAGGACGCAGTAAAACGAATCATCGACATCTCCTTTGACAGCTTCGTGAACAACGATATGGAGGAAGCCTGCCGGGTGGAGCCGCTGGAACAGGTCATCGACCAGGTTTGCCAGCATATGAAGGAGAAGCACGCCCAGCGGCTGCAGAAAGGGAAATGCACCATCCTGAACGGGTATATATTCAATGATCTGATCGCCGACTTTGAACGGGTGGCCGATCATTGCTCCAATATCGCGATCGTCATCGTCGAGCTGACGGACAACGCCATGGACGTGCACGCCATGACGGATATGCTGCAGCATGAACATCAGCATCATTTCGAGACGTATTTCGAGGAATACGCGGCCATGTATCTGAAACCGGGAAAGACGGCCTGAGACGGATCAGGCATCTGCCCGATGAGGCGGACGAAGGAATACGCGGGACAGTCCCGGGGCGCTTCGCCCGCCTTTTTCAATCCCGCGGTTCTTCGACAAGAGACGGATCGGCTGCAGAAAGCGGCCTCTGTTTTAGAACGATGTTTTAAGACGGAAACAGAATCAGAAGGAAGAAAAACAGGATGGAAGAATCGACAGCTTATCGGCAGATTCCCCCGACGACCTTGCTGAGTCCGGCGCCCGTGGTGCTGGTCAGCTGCGCGGAGGCGGCCCGGCCGGAAAACAGGAATCTGATCACCGTCGCCTGGACCGGCACGGTCAATACAAAGCCCCCCATGGTATCCGTCAGCGTTAAGCCCTCCCGCTATTCCTACGGGATGATCGCGGACAGCGGGGAGTTCGTGGTGAACCTGGTGGACGAAAACCTCTGCCGGGCTGCGGATTACTGCGGGGTGCGCAGCGGGCGGGACGTAAACAAGGCGGAGGAAATGAACCTGCGGTGGCGTCCCGCGGAAGGGATGCGCGCGGCACCGGCGCTGGAGGGGGCCCCTGTGAGCCTGAGCTGCAGGGTGCGGAAGCATATGGAGCTGGGCAGCCATACGATGTTTATCGGGGAAGTGGTGGCGGCCTCCGTCCGGGAAGACCTGATGGACGAAGAGGGCGGCATCCGCCTGGAGCGGGCCGGGCTGGTGGCCTATAACCACGGGCTGTATCAGCGGCTGGGCGAAACATTGGGCTTTTTCGGATACGCTGTTTCCCGGCCGGAGGTGTATGCCCGGCGCATGGAGCAGGCAGGCGCGCGCCCGGTTTTCGAGCTGAAATCCGCCCGATACCAGGCCGCGGAGATCCTTCGCGCGGCCCTGCGGCCGGGGGACCGGGTCATCGACGCCACCATGGGAAACGGACATGATACCGCCATGCTCTGCTCGCTGGTCGGGCCGGAGGGCCATGTGGATGCCTTCGATATTCAGCCGGCCGCCCTGAAGGCGACGGAGGAGCGGCTCGCCCGGCTGGGATTTTCGGCCCGGGCGGCGCTGCATCAGGCGGGTCATCAGGAGATCAGTCAATATGTGACCGCGCCGGTGAAAGCGTCGGTATTCAACCTCGGGTGGCTGCCGGGCGGGGATCACACGGTGACGACCCGGACGGAAACGACCCTGTCCGCGGTCCGGCAGGCGGCGGAGCTGCTGCTTCCCCTGGGCGTGCTGGTAATCTGCGTATATCCGGGGCATCCGGAGGGACGCCGGGAAAAAGCCGCGCTGGAGCAGTGGCTGGCTTCCCTGCCGCCCCGCCGGTTCAATGTGCTGGCTCAGAGCTTCTTAAACGCCGGGCCGGATGCGCCGGTCTGCTATACGGCGCAGCGCCAGCCCCATTCGTAAAGGGGAGGGAATAAGGATGCTGGAGAAGGAAGATTATCTGGAGCCCGAATGCGCGCTGTGCGGCGTGCCGGGGGAGGAGCCGGTCCGCCCGATTCCCCGCGACCGGGTGCTGGAGAAAATGCGGGAATACGAGGACCGGAGCGACTGGGCCGGCGCGGAGCGGCATCTGAAGTACTGGCTGGAGGAAGCCCGGGCGAACCGGGATCCGCGGGGACAGCTGATGCTGCACAACGAGCTGATGGGCTATTACCGCAAGCAGGGCCGGAAGGAAGAAGCCCTGGAGCACGCGGAGCGGGCCCTGGAGCTGGTCGCCCGGCTGGGCATGGAGGACACGGCGACCGCGGGGACCACCTGGATCAACGCGGGAACGGTGCGGGAAGCCTTCGGGGATCCGGAGGGCGGCCTGGCGCTGTTTGAAAAAGCCCGGGCAAACTATGAGCGCATTCTGCCGCCGGAGGACGGGCGGCTGGGCGGACTGTATAATAATATGGGTCTGGCGCTGACGGCCTGCGGGCGATACGCGGAAGCGGATACGCTGTTCAGAAAAGCGCTGGCGGTCATGGCTGCACAGCCTTTCGGAGAGCTGGAGCAGGCAATCACGTGGCTGAACATGGCCGATGCCGCGGAGGCGGAGCATGGGCCGGAAGGGGCGGAAGCGCGGGTGGAGGAATGCCTGACCCGGGCGGAAGCCCTGCTGAATACGGAGGGCCTGCCGCGAAACGGATACTATGCCTTTGTGTGCGAGAAATGCGCGCCGGCCTTTGGCCACTACGGATGGTTTATGACGGAAGCGGAGCTGACAAAAAGGGCGGAGAAGATCACACATAATCATTGAGTGG
Organism: uncultured Eubacteriales bacterium; assembly: GCA_902797445.1. GTDB lineage: Bacteria > Bacillota > Clostridia > Christensenellales > Aristaeellaceae > Aristaeella. The sequence goes on from CADBTC010000308.1 coordinate 3,107, forward strand.
GAATAAAATCGACATCCGCCAGTGGCGGATATATGTCGATTTTATTCTCAAACTTTAAGGAGTGAGCTGCCCAGTGGG
>CADBTC010000309.1 GCA_902797445.1 uncultured Eubacteriales bacterium
ACCGCTGAGCCCTGGTTAACATAATCCTGGGATGCTTCAGCCGTCAGTACGCGCCAGCCATCCGCTTTGCCACACTTGGGACAAGCAGCGGGTGGATTCTTCCTGAAAAGTGCCATGATTGTGCGCGCTCCTTATTTGCCGAAATACCGCTTCAGCAGGCCTTCAAAGCCCTTTCCATGCCGGGCTTCGTCGCGGCCGATCTCATGCACGATGTCGTGGATGGCGTCCAGGTTCAGCGCCTTGGCCTTCTTGGCCAGGTCGGCGCGGCCCTGGGTGGCGCCGTATTCCGCATCCGCACGGAGCTCCAGGTTCTTCTTCGTGGAATCGGTCACAACTTCACCCAGCAGCTCGGCAAAATGCGCCGCGTGCCAGGCTTCTTCCATGGCGGCCTTTTCGAAGAAAGCGCCCACTTCAGGATATCCCTCGCGAATGGCGACCCGGCTCATGGCCAGATACATGCCCACTTCGGAGCATTCGCCGTTGAACATTTCGCGCAGCCCGGCCTTGATATCTTCCGGCGCGTCGCTGGCCACGCCCACCACATGCTCGGCGGCCCAGACCTTATCGGATTCCTGCTTCAGGAACTTGCTGGCAGGAGCCTTGCAAACCGGGCACTTTTCCGGCGGTTCCGGTCCTTCATACACATATCCGCAAACGCTGCAAACCCATTTCATTTTCATACACCTCCAAATTTATTCGGAATGACTTCCTCACGTCCCTGATTATACCATATACGGAAGAAGAGCGCAACCTTCCTGGTTTGGAAAAATTCCCTGCAGCCTGCGCCTTGACAACCCAACGCTTCCTATAATAAACTTTGTTCTGCCTTTGGCAGAAAGCGCAAGGAGGTTTTTCGCCTGATGAGCAGCATGGATCAAACCTTCGGGATCAACGTATTCAACGACTTCATCATGCGGGAGCGCCTGCCCCGGGAGACCTACCGGGCCCTGCATAAAACGATTGACGATGGGCGCAGGCTGGATCCGCAGGTGGCCAGCGTCGTGGCCAACGCCATGAAGGATTGGGCCATTGAACGCGGCGCCACCCATTATACCCATTGGTTCCAGCCTCTGAACAGCGTCACGGCGGAAAAGCATGACGCCTTCATTACCCCTGTTGCCGGAGGTCGGGTCATCAGCGAATTCAGCGGAAAAGAGCTGGTTCGGGGAGAAGCGGATGCCAGCAGCCTGCCCAGCGGGGGGCTCCGGTCCACCTTTGAAGCGCGGGGATATACAGCCTGGGATCCCACGAGCTATGCCTTCATCAAGGATCATACGCTCTGTGTGCCGACCGCGTACTGCAGCTACAGCGGAGAGGCGCTGGACAAAAAAACGCCCCTGCTTCGTTCTATGGAAGCAGTCAGCAAGCAGGCGGTCCGTGTGCTTCACCTCTTCGGGCGCACAGACTGCACCAGGGTGCTTCCCTCCGTCGGTCCCGAGCAGGAATATTTCCTCGTGGACAAAGCGCTCTATGACCGTCGCAGCGACCTGATTTTCGCAGGGCGCACCCTCTTTGGCGCCTATCCGCCCAAGGGCCAGGAGCTGGGAGATCATTTCTTCGGGACCATCAAGCCCCGGGTTCAGGCTTTTATGACGGAGCTGAACGAAGAATTATGGAAGCTGGGCGTCCTGGCCAAAACGGAGCATAACGAAACCGCTCCGGCCCAGCATGAAATGGCTCCCATCTATTCCGTTGTGAACGTGGCCTGCGACCATAACCAGCTGACCATGGAAATCATGAAAAAGGTGGCCGGCCGGCACGGGCTCATGTGCCTGCTGAATGAGAAACCTTTTGAAGGCGTAAACGGCAGCGGCAAACATAACAACTGGAGCTTGACCACGAATACGGGCTATAATCTGCTGGAGCCCGGAGACAGCCCCCATGAGAGTGCGCAGTTCCTGCTCTTCCTCATGAGCGTCATCAAAGCAGTGGACGAGAACCAGGACATGCTGCGGGCCTCCGTAGCCAGCGCCGGCAACGATCACCGGCTGGGCGGCTTCGAGGCGCCTCCGTCCATTATTTCCATTTTTCTGGGGGACGAGCTGACAGAAATTCTGGAGGCGCTGGAAAGCGGCGCAAGCTATAACGGCCGGGAGAAAACGGATATGGCCATCGGCGTTCATATGCTGCCAAAATTTCCCCGGGATACCACAGACCGGAACCGCACCTCTCCCTTCGCTTTTACAGGCAATAAGTTCGAATTCCGTATGCTGGGTTCCAGCGCTTCCATCGCCACGGCCAATGTCGTGCTCAATACCATCGTGGCGGAAAGCCTCCGCCAGTTCGCGGATGAGCTGGAGGAAGCGGAATCCTTCCAGGAAGCGCTGCACGATCTGATCGTGCGGACCATTCGGGAGCACAAGCGGATTATCTTCAACGGCAATAACTATGCGGAAGACTGGCTGGAGGAAGCCCGGCGCCGGGGGCTGGTTCGGCTGGATACCACGGTGGATGCCCTCCCCTGCTATATGGCAGAGAAAAACATCCGGCTTTTCTCCACGCATAAAGTCCTGAGTGAGAATGAGCTGCGAAGCCGCCGGGATATCGGTCTGGACAGCTACGCCAAGATGATCGGGATCGAAGCCAAAACCATGCTGATGATGGCCCGCAGAGAAATTCTGCCCGCCGTGCTCCGGTATGCAGGAGACATGGCGGAAGCCGGAAACAGGATGCGGTCGTTCCTGCCGGCGCAGCCTCATACCGCTGCCGAAAGCCTGACAGCACAGCTTACCGCTGGATGCGACAGGCTGCACGCGGGCATCAAAGCCCTGGAGGCGGCTATGGATGCTCGTCCCCGGGACACGGATCCGCTGACAGAAGCCCGCTATATGAAGGATACAGTGCTTCCCGCAATGCGGGATCTGCGGAAGGCCGCCGATGATCTGGAGCAAATCACCGACCGAAAGGCCTGGCCCTTCCCCACCTATGATGAACTGCTCTTCAATGTGTAAGCCATCCCGCGGCGAAACTACGATGTCTTTGTGGCTTCCGCGGGGATTCAATCCGATACGGATGCAGACAGCCCCGGCCGATTTTGCCGGGGCTGTTTCCTGTTCATGCTTTGTCGTTCAGCGCTTTGCTTTTTCTCTTTTCATCCCTGGCAATCAGGTATCTGTCCAGTACCACCGTAAAGACCCCCACAATCAGGAACAGATAATAGGTAAAAAAGCGCCAGACCAGCAGGGCCAACCCGATCCGGTCCCCTGGAATGATTCCCTGAAAGTAAAGGAGAAACCCACCTTCCTGAGCGCCGCTGGCGCCAGGCAGGGGCGTGAAACTGGCTGTCACGTACAGCAGGGAACTGATGGTCATCAGCTGATACCATGGCGTGCCGGAAAAGCCAAATGCGTGGTAGACAAAAAAGACCGTACTGAACAGCCCTCCGAAGCTCAGGAAACTGCACAGCACCTGAAGCAGCATTCTGCCGGGGTTGCGGGTCAGGGTCAGCAGCGCTGTATGATAGGTATCCAGCACATCCGTCGTTACCGCCATGGTCGCTTCCGGATTCTTGACCAGTCGGATTTTTGCGCCAAGCCGGATAAGCCAATGTGCAAAACGCTGAATCAGATTTCGCTGATGTACAGCCATCAGTCCCAATGGAACCAGCATGAAATTTGCGGCCCAGCCAATCCGGGCCAGCCAGAGCGCGTCCCCCAGCTGCTGCTGCACAAATTCCCGGTTTGCGATCCAGAAGATAAGAGAGATCGCGGATACCGCAAACTGACCGCAGAGCAGCCGGATCGTTACCGCCATGGTTCCGTATCCCACAGGAATCCCGGCCTTCCGGAGGCTGTTAATCTGCATGGGCTGCCCCCCCGCACTGGAGGGGGTGATATTGCTGTAATAAAAGCCGATCAGGGTCGCGTTTATGGTCCTTCCAATGCTGATCCGGAACCCTTCCCGGCGCAGATAGATCCATGCGCTGAAGGCATCAAAAAACATGTAGGCAAACCAGCATCCGAAAGCACCTAACAGCCAGAGGGGATTCAGGCTGCCCAGCGCTTCCCAGGCGTTTTCCAGCTCTCTGTTGCTGAAGGCGATATATATGACCGCGCCAATGCTGGCCGCCACAAGCCCCGTGCTGATCAGATTCCTTTTGTTCACCTTCATAAGGACTCTTTTTTCTTCCTTTCGCAGCTTTCATCCGAACCGTCAGGGAAGAGGGTTACAGATTCTTTCTTTTTTCGATCAGGGCAGCATATTTTTCAAGCACGCTGTCCATAATCTCGTCCCAGGGCTGCGGAATGGTCTTCCGGGCCGCTGCTCCTGCCTCCTTCGCCCCGTCCAGGCCCCGTTTAATTGCCCTGGCAATATCCTCAGGGCTGTCTTCACAGAGGAATCCGTTGACCCCGTCCTCAATTCCTTCTGCGCTGCAGCTGCCCCGCACGAGAACGGAAGCTGTCCCGTTCACCGCAGCTTCTCTTACGACCATGGGTGCGTTGTCATACAGGGAGGGAAAAACAAACAGATCCGCCATGGCATACAGGTTATGCAGATCGTCTCCGTTTCTGATAAAGCCCAGGAAGCGGGCGCGATCCTGTATATCCAGTTTCTCCGCCAGGCGCCCCAGGTTCCCCCGGTCCGGCCCGTCCCCTGCCAACAGCAGTGTGAAATCCAGCCCTTCTTTTTTCAGGATGGCCGCCGCCTGCAGGATGGAGTGAATATTCTTTTTCCGGCTGATCTGCCCCACAAACAGAAGAATCTTTTTTTCAGGCCCGATCCCGAGATTTTCTCTGGCTTTTTCTGCGCCGGCCCGGTCTATGTCGTAAATATCCGTCCCGTTCGGAGAAATATCGATCGCGCCTTTATATCCGTAAGCCCGGAGCACGTCGGCAGTCTCGTTATTCAGCGCCCACACCGCGTCGCATTTGTTGTAAACTCCCAGAACCAGGTTCACGATCCCGCCGGAGATTGTTTTGCTGTGGGTAATCTTGAAGGCATCGTCATAGTATTTGCTGTGAAAAGTCGCAACGATCGGGATCCGAGGATTTTCCTTCCGGATTTCCAATGCGACCCGGGCGCTGAGAAAAGGAGAATGAATGTGCAGAATATCGAAGGGAATCTCCCGGATCTGCCGCCTGAATTCCGGGCTCCAGTCGGGAACGCCGAAGCGGTAGTTTTGCCCGGGAATCTGAATTCCACGGTATGTCAGCGTCCGCAGATCGGGAAAGCGGGAATGGTCCGGATCCTCCGGGGCAATGTAATATGCCGTGTGGCCTTTCTTCTCCAATGTGCTGCAGTAAGCCCAGCAAACCCGGCCAACGCCATCCTGCATCGGGGGAAAAGTTTCCGTAAGCTCTCCGATAATCATTTCGTGCCCTCCCTTCAAACATAATCATTTTAATTATACCCTGATTTCCACATTCTGTCCATCTTTTAGAAAAACTTGATGTTGTCGATATGTGCCGCTGAAGGAATATTTCTGTTCATCTGTTGCGTATTCACAGCATTCTCTGCAGATACGCCGATCAGCCGAGTCTTTCATCCGGAATAATGAGCCGCCCCTCCTCCGCTTCCCTCTTTTTTCCTTCGTTAAAAAGAAAAAAGGCTGTGAAGCGCAAGGATCTTCCGATCCATTTCTTCACAGCCCATCCTTTTGATGCTTATTTGCTCTTGATGTAGGGTTTCCCGTTGGCTGCGGGGACCCGGGATTTGCCGACAAACAGCACCAGCACCAGCACCGTGATCACGTAGGGGATCATGGAAATCAGATGCATGCTGACGCCGGAGGACCCGCCCAACACCACCTTCAGCCCGGAGCAGAAGCCGAAGAGCAGGCAGCCCAGCAGCGCCCCATGGGGCCTGAATTTACCGAAGATCACCGCCGCGATGGCGATAAATCCCTGGCCGACAATGGAGATCGGCCGGAACTGCGTGGAGATCGTCATGGTCACGCAGGCACCGCCCAGCCCTGCCAGGAAGCCGGAAAGGCAGACGCAGATGAAGCGGGTGCGCAATACATTGATGCCCAGGGTCTCACAGGCTTGCGGATGCTCGCCGCAGGCCCGGAGCCGAAGGCCAAAGCGGGATTTGTAGAAAACAAACCATACGATGATGACGGCGATGAACACCAGATACGTGGAGGCGTAATTCGCAAACACGTTATCCATAAACCGCCCAAAAACGGTGGAGGTGTCAAATACACCGCTGAAGAGCTTCGGAATCTTTTGCGTGGGGCTCAGGGGAACGGTATCGGTCGAATTAAAGAGCACCTTCGCAATCATGATCACGATGCCCGGCCCCAGCATATTGATGGCCGTGCCGGCGATGGTCTGGTCCGCGCCCAGGCGCACCGTGGCAAAGGCATGCAGCATGCCGAAGAGCATTCCGGCCAGGCCGCCGCAGAGGAAGCCAAGCCAGGGCATCCCGGTAAAGTAGGCCACTACCGTGCCGGTAAAGGCGCCGGCGGTCATCATCCCCTCAATACCGATGTTCACCACGCCGGAAACTTCCGAGAAGCAGGATCCAAGCCCCGCGAAAAGGAGCGGAGTGGAATAAATCAGGGTTGCGTAAAGCATGATCCCCAGGCTGTTAATGAAGTCTGTCACGCTTTCATCGCCTCCTTCCCTTTGCCGGTTTTCCGCTTCAGATATTTCAGGTTACGGAAGATCACGGAGATTGCTATAAAGAACACCACCGTGCCCACAATCACGTTGATCAGCTGTGTTGGCGCACCCTCCAGATTCAGCTTGCTTCCGCCGTACATCAGTGCGCCGTAGAAGAGGCCGGCAACAAAGACACCGAAAGGATTCGAGCAACCGATCAGCGCCACCACGATGCCCGCAAACCCGAAGCCCTCCTGGGAGGAGAAAACGCTGATCCGGTTTCCCATGCCCATCAGGTACAGGGCGCCGGCCAATCCCGCCATGCCGCCGGAGATGCCCAGCGCCGTGAGAATGGACCGGTTCACATTGATGCCGCCGTATTCCGCTGCAAATTTGTTGCTGCCAACCGCCTTGAGCTCATAGCCCAAAGTGGTTTTCTCGATGACGATCCAGATCAGCGCCGTGATCAGAATAGCCACCAGAATCCCCCAGTTAGCCGTAGGCGCCAGCCCGGCACTCTTGATGAAATCCTTCGGCAGCAGCATGCTGGCGTTGGCTGAGATGCTTTTCGTGGCCTCCGCAGATCCTTCGTTCTTAATGCCGGGAATGCCGGCAATAAAATTGGAAAGATAGAAGGCAATCCAGTTGAACATGATCATGCTCAGCACTTCGTTGATGCCCCGTTTTGTTTTCAGGATGGCTACGATGATACCCCACAGGGCGCCCATCACGATGGCCGCCGCAAAGCACAGGGGAATCAGCACCGGCTTGGGCAGATCCGGCAGCAGAATGGACGTCACGGCAGCGCCCATGGCCCCGACAACGAACTGACCTTCCGCACCGATGTTGAACACGCCGGTTTTAAAGGAGAACGCGACGGAGAGGCCCGCCACAATATACGGTACAGAGTAGACCACCACATAGGAGAAACCCTTCAGGGAGGTAACGCTGTTGATCAGGCGGCCGTAGGCGTTGCCTACGGAAAGCCCCATCACCGCCAGGAAAATCGCGCCGATCAGGAAGCCCAGGATGATGGACAGCAGAATGTGAATGAAGGTATTCTCCGATACAATATCCAGAAACGATTTCTTTTTCATGCGGGTTTTCCTCCTGCCATCAGCAGGCCAAGCTCGTTTTCATCCGCCTGGCCGCCCGGAATCGAGCTGACGATTTTGCCGTCGAAAATCACGTCAATCACGTCCGAAAGGCTCATAATCTCGTCCAGCTCAAAGGAAACCAGCAGCACGGCCTTGCCCTTGTTCCGCTGCTGCACGATGTACTGATGCACATATTCAATCGCGCCCACATCCAACCCGCGGGTCGGATTCACGGCAATCAGCAGATCCTTATCGTTCTGCACCTCCCGGGCGATAATGACCTTCTGCTGGTTTCCGCCGGAGAGGGTGCCCGCGGGACGCTTTTCGCTGTTGCCGGGGCGGATATCATAGTCAGAAATGGACTGGGTCGCATGCTTGAGGATCGCATCCCGCTGCAAAATCTTGCTCCTGGCGAAAGGATCCTTTTCATAATTCTGTAGAATCAGGTTGTCCTCGATGGAGAAATCCAGCACCAGCCCGTGCTTCTGCCGGTCCGCCGGGATGCTGGACACTCCGTGGGCAAAGCCGAAAGCCGGAGATTTGTTGTAGATGCTGACACCGTTCACCGTCGCTTCCCCCGCGGTCCCCTTCCGCAGGCCAGTCAGGATCTCCACCAGCTCGGTCTGTCCGTTGCCGTCGATGCCCGCGATGCCCACGATCTCCCCGGCGTGCACCTGCAGGTTCAGCCCCTTGAGGATTTCCACGCCGCGGTAGTCAACACCATGCAGGTTCTTCACGTCCAGCACCACCGGCCCGCGCTTAATCGGCGGCTTGTCCACCTGGAAGGTCACCTTCCGGCCCACCATCATGCTGGCCAGATCGTTCTCATCCACCTGATCCACGTCCACAGTATCGATATACTTGCCCATCCGGATGATGGTGCAGAAATCGGCGGACTCTTTGATTTCCTTCAGCTTGTGCGTGATCAGAATAATGCTCTTGCCGTCCCCGGTCAGGTTATGCATAATCTGGATCAGTTCCACAATCTCCTGCGGAGTCAGGGAGGAGGTAGGCTCATCCAGAATCAGGATGTCCGCCCCGCGGTACAGCGCCTTCAGGATTTCCACCCGCTGCTGCATCCCCACGGAGATATCCTCGATCTTCGCGTCCGGATCAATGGCCAGGCCGTACCGTTCGGAGAGCTCTTTCACGTTCTGCCGGGCCTTCTTCATGTCCACGGTCAGGCCCTTCATCGGCTCCGATCCCAGCACGATATTCTCCGTCACCGTGAACGGCTGAACCAGCATGAAGTGCTGATGGACCATGCCGATGCCCGCATTGATCGCATCCCGCGGATTGTTCATCACAATCTTTTTCCCGTTTACAAGAATGTCCCCGGATGTAGGCTTCAGCAGGCCGTAAAGCTGGTTCATCAGTGTGGACTTGCCTGCGCCGTTTTCCCCCAGGATTGCGTGAATTTCCCCTTTGTGGACAGTAAGATTGATGCCGTCATTTGCCACGAAATCGCCGAACTTTTTCACGATATTCCGCATTTCGATGACAGGAACCGACATATCCACATGCTCTTTGGACAAGGACGCCGCCTCCCTCTTCCTGATATCGAGTTTCCCATTTCAAAGCACGATTGCGCCGTATGCGCTTCTGTAATATTTTACGAAATTTCCTTTCCCGGGTCAACTGTTTCGAAAAGAGTTTTAGAGAATTGTAATGTTTGACAGCGCTGAAAAAAACGAATAAAATACAAAGAGGAATTGTTCAGTCGCCGGTGTAAGCGATAAAGGCGGGCGTTTGTCCATCCGCAGCGAAGCGTGAAGTCAGGCGAGAACCCGTTCTCCTGTCAGGAACGGCTGAACAATTACAGCAGCAAAATGGAATGCAATGTTGGGAGGTATCTGTTTTGTCGGACGCATTGAACATTATTCAGGATCCTACCCTGACGTATCGGCAGGAGCTGGTGGGACTGGCCCGTCTGGGGGAAAGCACGGATGATTCCCTGCGGTACTCCGACGCCTATTACGCGGCGAAGGCCAGGGGCGCCCTTTGCGATTTGAACGAAGGCGTAATGCCCTTCCGCCCCCGCTATATCTGCCCGGATTATGAACTTCTGTTCCGGAAGGGCTGCGATTTCCTGCAGCTGGATCCCCCAAAGGATCTGCTGGAGGCGGTCAACGTGCTGGAGATTTTCTACTGCCACGTTCCCTCCATCACCACTTATCCGGTCTATCTCGGGGATCTGGATAAGCTGCTGGAGCCCTTTGTCATTAAGGAAGACCGGGAATACGCCAAAAAAGTGCTGCGGCTTTTCCTCCGCAATATTGACCGGGTACAGACGGATTCCTTTGTCCATGCGGACATCGGTCCCGAGGACAGCGTCACCGCCCGGATTCTCCTGGAGCTGACGGAGGAGATGCAGCTGGCGGTGCCCAACCTGACCCTGCGGTATGACCCGGAGAAGACCTCCGACGATTTTGCCCTGGCCTGCGTCCGCTGCATGCTGAAAACCGCCAAGCCCTCCTTTGCCAACCATCGGATGTTCGTGCGGGAATGGGGCGACCGGTATGCCATCGCCTCCTGCTATAACGGCCTGATGATCGGCGGGGGCGGATACACCCTGCCCCGGATGCGGCTGTACGAGTGCGCGCTAGACGCGAAGAGCCCCGAGGACTTCCTGGATCGTGAGCTGCCCAAGTATATCGACCTGCAGCTGGAATACATGGATAAGCGCGTCAAATTCATCGTGGAGGAATCCAGCTTCTTCAAAACCAACTTCCTGGTCACGGAAGGCTTTGTAAAGCGGGAAAACTTCATCGGCATGTTCGGCGTTGTAGGACTGGCGGAATGCTGCAACCATCTCCTGGGCATCACGGATGTGAAGAAAGGCTTTGGTCTGAATCCCGAAGCCACCCGGCTGGGCCGCCGGATTATGGACGCCATCGAGAAACGGGTCTCCGAACACGTCGCGCCATACTGCGATGCCTTTGATCACCATTATCGGCTCCACGCCCAGGTGGGTATCGACACCGATGGCATGGACGATTCTCCCGGCACCCGGATTCCCATCGGCGCGGAACCCGCAATGCTGGATCAGCTGGAGGTCAACGAGCAGTTCCATCCCTATTTCCCCACCGGCACCGGAGACATCTTCAAATTTGAAGAAACCTGGGTGAAGACGCCGGAAGCCGTGCTGCCGATTATCAAGGGCTCCCTGTCCCGGGGGCTGCGGTATTTCTCCGGATACCTGGAGAATAACGATGTCGTACGGGTGACCGGATATCTGGTCAAAAAGAGCGAGATCGAGAAGCTGCGCCAGAAGAAGCAGTCCCTGAACCAGGTGACGCTCTACGGCATGGGCGCACAGGACGGCGGTCACGCGCTCGATCGAAGGGTGCAGGCCTATGAATAAAGCGCCGGTTAATAAGATTATTCCTTTCTCCAATGTGGATGGTCCGGGGAACCGGACCTCCATCTTTTTTCAGGGCTGCTCCTTCCGCTGCCAGTTTTGTCACAACCCGGAAACCATCCGCCTCTGCGTTCATTGCGGCGCCTGCGTGCCCGGCTGCCCCGTCCATGCCCTGCGGCAGGACGCGGACGGTCAGGTGCGGTGGGATCCGAAGGCCTGCGTGCAATGCGATGCCTGCCTGAAGGCCTGTCCCCATTCCGCCTCCCCGAGGATCAGATGGATGACGGTAGAGGAGGTGCTCCTGGAGATCCGGCGCAGCCTTCCCTACATTGAGGGAATTACCACCTCCGGCGGGGACTGCACCCTGTATCCCGCATTCCTCACGGAGCTTTTTACCCGGGTGCATGAAGCGGGCAAGACCTGCCTCATCGACGGCAACGGCGCCCTGGACTTCCGCTCCCATCCGCAGCTGCTCTCCGCCTGCGACGGCGTCATGCTGGATGTGAAGGCCGTGGATCCGGCCTGGAGCATGCAGCTCATCGGCAATGATGGGACCAGCGTGCTTCAAAGCCTGAAATATCTGCTGCAGGCCGGGAAGCTGGCGGAGGTGCGCACCGTAATCTTTCCGGGCCGGGATCGGGAAAATGCGGAAACCGTACGGTATACCGCTGCCCGCATCGGCGATCGTTGCCCCTATAAAATCATTCGGTACCGCCCTTTCGGCGTTCGGGAAGAATTCCAGGCCTTCCTAGGGGAAGACACCACGGACGCCGCCTATGCGGAAAGCTATGCCCGGCTCGCCCGGGACGCCGGTGCCTCGAAGGCCTACGTCATATAGCTTCCCTCGAGTGGTTACAAAAACAGGCTGCCGTTCGGCAGCCTGTTTTTAATTCTGATAGTTGGAATTAGTCGTCCAGGGTGAAAGCGGGGCAATCCGCCACGGAGGTGGGAACCTTCTTCTCGCCGGCGATGATCGCGGCCTTGGCAGCTTCAACCTTTTCCAGCACGTCAGCGGGGATATGGGTCCGGGTGGGAGCCAGGTCAACGCCGCCGTTGTTCAGGTCATACATATGGATGCCGGGGGTGAAAGCGCCGTCCTTCACGGCCTTGGAGATGTCCTGGGAAGCGGTGTCGACGCGCTTCATGGCGGAGGTGATCACGTGATCGGGAGCATTGACGCTCTGGTCGGTATCCACGCCGATGGCCCAGATGCCTTCCTCGTCGCAGGCGTTGATCACGCCCAGGCCGGTGCCGCCAGCCGCATGGTAAATCACGTCGGCGCCGTTGGTGATCATGTCCTTCGCAGCGGTGGCGCCGCCGGCGATGTCACCGAAGTTGTTGGCGTTGTACTGCAGAACCTTGGCTTCGGGGCAGGCTTCCAGCACGCCGGTGATGTAGCCGATGCCGAAGAGGTTCATGGAATCGGACACCATGCCCTGCACGTAACCAACGGTCTTGCTCTGGGTCACATAGCCCGCAACCAGGCCAACCAGGTAGGAAGCCTGTTCCTGCGCGAACATCAGGCAGGCCACGTTGGGCAGATCGATGGAAGCATCATCGATGATGGCGAACAGCTGATCAGGATTGTCTTCCGCGGCGGCCTTGGTGGCGTCAGCCAGCATGTAGCCCACGCAGATGATCAGATCGTATTCTTCGTCGATGAAGGTCTGGATGTTGGTCTGATAGTCAGCGTCGGTCTTGCTTTCCAGATAGTTCACTTCGAAGGTGGGGTCTTCCGCGGCCAGGGCCTGCAGGCCTTCCCAGGAAGTCTGGTTGAAGGACTTGTCGTTCACGCCGCCCACGTCCGTCACCATGCCGATTTTCACGGTGCCTTCAGCGGAAGCAAAGCTCATCACGGCAAACAGCATGCACAGCGCCATGACCAGGGAAACAAGCTTTTTCATTGGGATCTCCTCCTCTTTGTAATTGGTTTGAGCAGCGTTCCTGCGCCGCCCTTCTATAAAATTATACCACGGGGGTGTTCTGAAATCAAGGCTAAGTGTTATCTCGCGGCGTTACAAATCTGTTACACTTTTATCTCTTCCGATGCTGGCGTCGAGCCAGTCCTACGTCATTCCGGGCTTTTTGTAATCCAATATATAAATAGAAAACAGGACCTGCCTTATGACAGATCCTGCATGCATCGAATTTACTCGAGCCCGAACCGCTTCTTGAAGCGATCCACGCGGCCGCCCGTATCCACCAGCTTCTGCTTGCCGGTGTAGAAAGGATGGCACTTGGAGCAAATATCCACCTTCATCTCCTTTTTGGTGGAGCCGGTCTCGAAGGTCTCACCGCACACGCAGCGAACGACGCACTTACCGTATTTGGGATGGATTCCTTCCTTCATTGCTGTTTCACCTCTTTCGCGTATGCAATGGCGGTTTCAAACCGCAGAACTCATCATATCACAACTCACCGCCATTTGCAAGGTTTTTTTCATTTTTTTCGGACATTTGCCGGCATCGGCTTCGTCACTTTGTTCAGTTCCTTCTGCCGGCGCTCCGTAATCTCCCTGGGCTTCGCCTGAATATCCCCGGCCTTTGTCAGCGCCATCTTCGTGAGACTGGGGCCCACCAGTTCATAGAACATGACCGCGAAGAGCACGATATTCCGGATCAGCGTACCGGCATCCCCCATGGTGCGCGCCACCGTGGCCGCCATGCCCAGCGCGACGCCGGCCTGGGGCAGCAGGGTGATGCCCAGATATTTCCGAACCGTCTCCGGGCTGTGGGCCAGGGTGGAACTGAACCGGGCGCCAATGTATTTGCCAAGAGACCGGAACAGGATATAGACCACGCCGACCAGAATCACCGAAGGATTCCCGAATACGGGGAACTGCAGCGCCGCACCGCTGAGCACGAAGAACAGCGTCACCGCCGGACCGCTCCACCGGTCGGCATCCAGCATCAGCTCCTCGCTCAGGGGACAATAATTGCAAAATACGGTGCCCAGCATCATACAGACCAGCAGGGAGGAAAATCCGAAATGAAAGGCTCCCAGCTGGAAGGTCAGCTGGCTCAGGGCCACGGTCAGAATGACACTGCCGACAATCAGGGCGTTCCGGTTCCGATGAGAATGGAAATACCGTTCCGCGATCGTCAGCAGGACGCCGGTCACTCCGCCCAGAACGAGGCTGAGAATGACCTCTCCCAGGGGCTCGATAATCAGCGCCAGCAGGTTCGCGGAGCCCGCTTCGATGGCCTGCGCCGCACCATAGGAAATGGCGAAAACCACCAGGCCTACCGCGTCATCCAGGGCGACAACGGGCAGCAGTACGTCCGTCACCGGGCCCTTCGCCTTATACTGCCGGACAACCATCAGGGTCGCCGCCGGCGCGGTGGCAGCGGCGACAGCGCCAAGGGTCAGGGCCGTCCCCACGGACATGAGATCAGGCCGGATCATATGAAACACGATGAGGGCGATATCTACAACGATGGCGGTAATCACAGCCTGCAGAATACCGATAATGGTGGCCTGTTTCCCGGTCTGCTTCAGAGCAGAAAGCCGGAATTCATGCCCGATGGCGAAGGCGATAAAGCCCAGGGCCACGTCATTGATGACGCCGAGGGATTCAACCTCCTCAAAGCTGGTAAATCCGAGGCCGCTGATCCTCAGCGCGCCCAGGCAGCAGGGGCCGATCAGTACACCGGTGACCAGGTAGGCGGTCACATCCGGCAAATGCAGTTTCACAAAAAGACGGGTCATCAGCAGCCCTGCGAACAGCGCGGTGGCAATAAGCAGTAAAGAGTGCATGGTGTTCGTTTCGCTTCCTGTACTTCAATATTTGATCTTCGTCTTCCGAAGACCGGCGCCTATCTTATCACAAAACAAACAGAAAAGGAAGCGCTTTTTTACGCTTCCTGATCAGTGCTTTTGTTCATCGGTCACAGGCCCGTGGTTACATATCCGCCTGCACCGGCGCTGTCCGTTGGGTTGGCATAGAGGATGGTATACGCGGTCGGCGAATAATAGAACTGATAAATCCGGGTCCCGTCCCCGGCCGTCCAGGCATAGGACTTTGTGATGCTTTCCGTCCGGTAATAGGAAGGATAAATACGATCCATCAACGTCACAATCTCCGCTGCGCCCGCTTCCGTATGAAGCCCGTAGACAGAGTCCAGCGCGCCGGTCAGATAGGTATAATCATATGCGGATCCCTTGCTGCCGAATTCATACTGAATCATCTTCAGCTGGTCGTTCTCGAACATATAGACCAGATCCGCCTGATACCGGCTGACTTCCACCTGCGCGAAGGGAATCAGGACGCTCCAGCTGCCATTTGTCCGCTCCGTCAAATCGATGGGTTCCAGCCCCCGGACCTGCTCCCGGCTCATGTTCCATCGGATCCCGCCGCGGAAGAAGAATTCCCCGGAGCCGGAGGAGGGCTGAGGCGTGATAGGCGCCACCGTTACCGCTGGCACACCCCACTGGGACGCCGGATAAGCACTCTCGCCGAAGGCGGGATAGGCGTTCTCCCCGCATGCCGGGACAATGCAGCAGACCAGCCCCAGAAGGAGAATGGACAAAATGGACAGGTGTTTCCGCATCATGGTATGCCCTCCTGTTATTCCCTGGCACTCTTCCGCAGGTTCAGTCCGAGCCAGACCGGTACCGCCAGGATCAGAACATAGGCCACGTAAATCAGAATCTTGGAAAAGGTCGTCCGGTCCAGAGCAAACTCGAGACCCACTGCCAGCCCCACCACCAGAAGGACACTGAGAATGGACAGGAGACGCAGTTTTCCCGCTTTCGTTCCGGCCCGAAGGGCGGCCGCGATGACGCCAACGGCAAGGAATACAGCCGCCAGCACCTGCTCAAGCCCCACAAAGCTGACAGACAGGAACCGGTCATACCGCAGGCTTTCCAGGATGACGGAAAAAGCCCCGAACAGCAGCAGGAACAGAATCGCGGTGTCCCCGTCCTTCCGGCTGTGAATCACATCGACAATCAGGATCGGGAACAGAATCAGCATCAGGATGCCCGCCAACTTCCAGGTGGCCAGATAGGTTCCGTATTCATCCTGAAAGGTCAGAAACGTACCGTCCAGAAAATGGGAGCTCAGCTCCCGGCTGTAGTCAAATTCCGGAATGCACCCTTCTCCAGCCCGCTCCAGCGCCATGAACAGCGGCAGCGCACAGGCCTGAATGTCCAGGATCATCCCCGGTTTCTGCCGCGTGATCCGGACAGAAATCCATCCCGCCAGGAAGACGCCCGCCACCAGGGCGCTCATGGACCATCCTCCGCCGGTGATCTGAAACCAGGCGGAAAAGGGCATCAGCCCGCCCAGCTCCCGGTTCATCAGGCAGAAACCGACGCGGGAGAAAAGGCCGCCCAGGACGAGACTCAGGAGAATCGTCAGGGGAGCGGTCCCCTTCTCGCATCGCTTGGCCCAGCTGAGAAATCCGATCACGCCGGCGGCCGCCAGAAGCCCCAGCATCACATAAAACCCAAACCGATAGCATTCCAGACCAAAGACGGAAATGGTCTCCGCCTCTTCATACAACTGCATCTTGTCTTTATTCCTCCGGCACCGCGGTGGCAAAGTAGATGATATCGCTCAGCCCCCGCTCGTCGCCTCCGGGCATTCCTTTATAGATCTGATCCCCAAACACCATCTCCGCGGAATTGCCCCCGTCCAGGTTAAACGCCTGCACGCATCCCAGCTCAGTCATAAAATGCGCAAGCGCCTGATGACTCAGGCCGCTGGATTCTCCCCGGCCTTCCGCGATGGCCATGACATAGCTGAGAGGCCCCATCTGCCCGATGGCTGCCCGGGGTTCCTTCCCGTTGGGGTTATACCCGTATTCCTTGTTGATTTGCTGCTCTTCCCCGTCGATGACCAGCGCGGGACCGAAGGTGAAGGCATTGACGACGGTATGTTCCTTCGCGATGGCCTCCAGGGCAGCTGACTGCTCCTTCTTCGGCTGCGCGAGCACCAGATGGAAATCCCCGTTTTCGTCAATAATCAGCATATCCTTGGTTTTGTTCGTCTTGCTGCGGATCTTCTGGGTCATCCGGTACTCAAATGTCGTCTTTTCCGGCTTGTCCACATAGTTATCCCCATTGATGGCGACTACCGCATGGTTATTCCGGGCCATGGCGCTGACTGACGCCACCTTGCTCGATGTCAGCTTTCCGGCCGTAGCGGTCCGCAACTGCGTGGGAGATGCGATTTCCACAAAAGCCAGATGCCAGATGACGCCATCCTCTTCCCGTTCCTCTATGCGGACCCGGATGGTCACATCCTCGTATCCTGTATCGGTGAACTTTTCCGCTTTAGGCGCCGGGGGCACCGTGAAATCCAGCGGAAGCGCGTACACTTCCCCCGCAAAGGAAGAGGACGTTTCCTCCGTCACTTCCTCGATCAGTTTATCCTCCGCCTTTGCGCTGGAAAACAGCAGACGTCCGATGTCCAGCTCCTCACCGTCTTCCCCGTCCATCTGATCCATCAGATTCCATTTCACTTCGCTGAGCATGGCCGGCGAGGAGATCAGGAAGGGGGCGGACAGAATCAGCACCGCACAGAGCACCCACAGCACCATTCGTACGGGTTGTTTCATTTCTTTATTCCTCTTCTTCGTCTTCCGCAAGCTGCTGATTCGCGATCTCGATCAGTTTTTCCGCCATCGCTTCATCTTCCACGGGGACAAATTCTTCATCCTCTTCCCCGTCTTCCCCTTCCACGGGCACCACTTTGCAGACGATGCTGCCCTCTTCGCTGCGGACATTGTCTGCTTCCGTGTCATATTCCGTCAGGATGGCATACTCGTCTCCGTTATAGAAGAAGTAATCCTCGATGACGAAGGTAATCTCGTTGCCGTCCTCATCCTCGAAAACAATCAGATCGTCCTCCATCTCCAGTTCTTCCAGCTCCCTATTCTCATTCCGATCCATTTCACTCATTTCCGTGTTCTCCTTTCGAAATTTCCTTCTGTTCGTTTTGTCTGTGCCGTCCCCTGTCCATGCGTCTGCGGCACGGACCTGAAAGAACAGCAAGATTATAGCCAATCCGCGGCGTCTTGACAAGTATCCCTCGGATCACTATATTATTTTGCGGCAGGGGGTTACCCGCCCTTTTCAAACCGGCCAGGCGCGGGAAATTGCCCCGCAGGGAGGATTCCTCCCACGCGCCAGCGCCGCGCCGGACAGCCTGCCCGGCCCCCGCGCCGGCTGATCAGGTACCCTTCTTCTTCAGCGGATGCCGTGATCCGTCCGATTCCTGGACCTGAATGCTTTCCAGCACCGACTTCATGTTCGCCCGGAAGCCCTCCAGGTATTCTTTCCGAAGGGCCGCCCGTTCCTCTTTTTCCTCATCCGTCAGCCCCTCCGCCTTATGCTTGCGGGCCAGGTGGTTGATTCGATCAATTTTTTCTTTTTCCATGTTCCGGTTCCTTTCATACCTGCTTTATATCCTGATTTAGGAGGTTGTTGACATGATTCAGGGCAAATGGTTTCCCCAGGGCAGTGATCTGACCGAAGCCCTTCAGATCCGTGAAGCGGTTTTCGGCCGGTCAGAAGACAGCATCGACAGCGGCGCCCAGTCCACACTCGTCTATCAGGACGATGTACCCGCCGCAGCCGGCCGTATCTGGTGGCAGGACGGCGCTTTCTGGCTGGGAGACATCGGCGTTCTTCCCGATTATCGGGGGCAGAAGCTGGGTGATCTGACCCTCCGGCTGCTTCTTTTCAAAGCCCAGGATCACTTTGCCCGGGAGGTTCGGCTGATCTGTCCGGCGGAAACCGAAGGGTTCTTTACCCGTCTGGGGTTTCATCGGGAAAACGTGCTGGAAGACGGCACGCTGGAGCTGATGATTCCCGGAGACGAGATCGACCTGGATACCTGTAAGTCGTGCAAAAAGAAGGACTGTCCCCTTCGGACGGAGTAATCCCGATCCCCGGAGACAACCGCGGCTTTTCTGCAGCCATCCCGCAAACGGTGGGATGGTTTTTTCGCATCAAAATACACCGGCCTGCCCGAAGCTTAGCCCGATACGGCCAGGCTTTTTCCGCGGCTGATCCGGCCCATGCACAGCACCGCCTTCATCGCCAGCGCTGCGGAGAGGACCACGGCCAGGCAGTCCGCTATCGGATGGTTCAGGGTCAGGAAGCCGTTTCGCATGACCGCGGTCAGCGCGATGCCGGCGATCCAGACACCCCAGCATGCAAAGAAATATCCGGGATGCTCACCGGTCCGCGCCGAGCGCACCGTCCAGAAGATCAGGCACAGCAGCATGCCCGCCGCCGCGAGCCAGCCTCTCACCGGGGGCATGCCTCCGATTCCGGGTTCCGCGGCCCGGGCTCCTTCCGTAATCAGCCTGATCGCGCACCAAAGCGTCATGCTCACGCCCGCCAGATCCCATCCGGCGGGCCATTCCTTTTTCCGGATCATCAGCCAGAGGATCACCGCCGCGAAGAGGATCAGCGCCAGGACCGATTCCAGCCGGGAAGGCAGCCAGATGCCCTCCCGGGTAACCCAGGGAAGGACGGGCAATCCCTCTGTGACCGCAGTTCCCAGGCCCAGCCGGGTACCCTGCTCAAAGCTTTTCCATACGGCAATCCCCGGCAGGAGTCCAAACCCGACGGCGTCCGCTCGGCAGGCTTTTGCCTTGTTCCTGTTCCCGGCCATCCAGCCAGCGGCGAAGCAAAGAACCGTCAGCAGGCTCACCGCCGCGCCGACGCCGGCCACAGAGATCCGCACAGGGCCCAGCGCTGTCAGCAGATCATTCTCCCCAGGCAGTCCCCATGTCCCCATGGCCGCGCCTGCCGCTGCGGACAGCACCAGCGCCGCCAGAACGGACAGTAACGTTCCCACGCCTTTTCCCTTCATTTTGTTCCCTCTGATTTACGAAATACCCATTTTTGCTGCGCCTGAAAGCTGGCAAAATACAGCAGCGTGTCCACGATAATCTTGGCGACCGTGCTGCTCATCCCGGTCTTGCCCAGCAGCCAGACAAAGATCGCGCTGGATGCCAGAATGCCGAGGCTGAGCACTGCGTACCGCGCCAGCGCGCTGCCGGTTTCCCCCTTCAGCTGAAATACAAATTTTTTATTCAGCAGAAAGTTCAGTGTGGCGCTGATGAGCCGGGCGGCCACCGTCGAAAGGGCGATATATGAAAAGATTTTTGCTTCCCCATTATGGAAAATACCCAGGTTCAGCAGGTTAAAAATCCCGTGATCCACCAGGAAGCAGATGATGCTGGCCCCCATGAATTTCACGAAGCCGCGGATAATCACCCGGAAAATCCGCATGCTGTCCTTCAAGGGATGATAGTGGGTCCCTTTGTTCTCATTCTCATAAACCGTTTCGATCGGAATGGGAATCATGGGCAGCTTGCTTCTCGCGCAGGCGATCAGCACATTCATTTCGTATTCAAACCGATCCCCTTCCACATCGATCATGAAGGAAAGGTCCTCCCGACGGAACGCCCGAAGGCCGGTCTGGGTGTCCTGCAGCCATTTTCCGTAGAGCAGCAGAAACAGCACCGAGGTAAACCGGTTTCCCGCGCGGCTTTTGGGCGGCACGTTATCCAGGCTGAAATCCCGGGTGCCCAGATAGAGGGCCCTTTTTCCCTTTTCCAGCTCCTCCGCCAGGCGGGCGCAGTCCTTTACGGTATGCTGCCCATCCGCGTCCGCGGTAATGACGCCGCTGACCTCCGGCAGGTTTTCCTGAATCCAGCGGTAGCCGGTCTTCAGCGCAACACCCTTTCCCCGATTCACCTCATGGTGCAGCACCTGAATCGTGGGGCCGATTTCCTCAATTTCCCGAAAAATCGGCTGATACTGCCCGCTGGACCCGTCGTCCACCACCACCACATGTCCAAAGCCGCTCTCCGTCAGCTTCCGGACGTATTCCGGCAGCCTGCCATCCGGCTCAAGCGACGGAATCAGAATCACCGCGTCCGCCAGGGCCCGGTTTTCCTGCCGCTGTTCCTTCCCCATTTTATTTCCTGCTCCTTCTCTCGCAATACAGAGGAAACCGCCGAACCCCCTCGAAGGGAAAGCGGCGCTCCCGCGGGAAAATCCAGCCCCGAAGGCGGTTCCGGCTTTTCCGCGCCTATTATATATGATTTCCAGCATTCCCGCAACATTGACGGTTCCGGAACGAATATTGTATAATCATTCCATTCCCGAAAAGCATGCAGGGCTTTCATCCTGTTTGTTTTCTCCGGGAGGACGGCAGGCAGGGCCTGCCCGGTCTTCTTTTATGTATCGTTTGAGGAGGTTCATCATGGCTGGCTCAGAATCCCGGAATCTCGAAGAACAAAAGCGAGAGCAAAACGGAATCATTTACTTTGACCGGGGCGATCTCACCGGGCGGGACGGCTGCCGGTATCAGCGCTTCGCGATTCAGACCCATTTCGTGGAAGTCGGGGAGGATCAGGCGGAGCTGGTCCGCAAATACGTGCTTCCCCTCTATCAGCCCGGAGATGTACTGGCTTTCGGCGCAAAGGTTATGGCCATGTGCACAGGCAATGTCCGCACAAAGGAGCAGGAAAAGCCGGGGTTCTGGGCCCGTCTTCTGTCCCCGCACGCTTCTGAAACCACGGCCGGCATCGGCATGCATGATCCCTATAAGCTCCAGCTGGCCATCGACATGGTGGGAGCGCCGAAGGTTGTTTTCGCCTCGATTGCCTCAGCGGTGACAAAGCTCTTCGGAATGAAAGGCGTTTTTTATAAAATTGTGGGGCCGGGCGTTGCCGGCATTGACGGTTTCTACTACCGCTCCTCCTTTCAGCGGTATCACGATCTTGCGCTGATCAACAATACCAATGCGCAGGAGCTCTGCGATGACCTGGAAAAGAAAACCGGAATCCCCGTGGTGCTGATGGATGCCAACGACATCGACCAGAATCAGCTGGGCAAGGGATCCCATTTCCCCCTGACGGACGATCAGATTCAGGATGCGCTGAAGGATAATCCCTCTGGGCAGGGCGGCGAACTGACACCCCTGATCCTGATCCGGCCGGTGAAGGAGCCCGCATGAAGCATATTCCCGCATCCGATACCCGGGAAACCCCTGTGCTGACCTTTGCAGAGGCGCTGGCGCCCACCAACGACACGTATGACCGGAACGCCTGGCTGTATATTCCCGATCATTACGATGAATACCGGTATATTCTGGGAACCAGGGGCGAAAATCCCCTGATCTGCATCGGGGTCAATCCTTCCACAGCCGTTCCGGGAGCGCTGGATCCGACGCTGAAAAGCGCCCAGCGGATTGCGCTCCATAACGGATACGATTCCTTCATCATGTTCAATGTCTATGCCCAGCGGGCCACCGTTCCCGATGACATGGACCGGGAGATGAATTCCCTCCTGCATGCAGAAAACATGAACGCCTTCCGATTCGTGCTGGAGCGGGCCGGAGAACATCCGTCCATCTGGGCTGCCTGGGGCGCCGTGATTGAAAAAAGGCCGTGGCTCCCCCTGTGCGTACAGGATATGATTGCCATCGGCCGAACCTTTGAAGCCCGGTGGTTTACAGCGGGCCCCCGGAGCAAAGCGGGGCATCCGCACCACCCTTTGTATTTAAGAAAAGACACGCCGCTGGAGCCTTTCACGGATCTGACGGATTATCTGAGCCACCTGACAAAGGCATAAGAAATGGGGGCCGATCGCACGCCCCCATTCCGTTTACAGGTCCATGGTCAGGGTAACCGGGCAGTGATCGCTGCCGAATATCTGGGTTTCAATGGTCGCTTCCCGGATACTGTCCTTCAGCCGCCGGGAGCACAGGAAATAGTCGATACGCCATCCCGCGTTATGCTCCCTGGCCCGGAACATATAGCTCCACCAGGAGTATATGTCCTTCCGGTCCGGATACAGATACCGGAAGGTGTCCACAAACCCCGCGTCCAGCAGCTCCGTCATTTTCTGGCGCTCCTGGGGCGTGAATCCCGCGTTCTGGGTGTTGGATTTGGGATTTTTCAGGTCGATCTCCTGATGCGCGACGTTTAGATCGCCGCAAAGAATCACCGGCTTCAGGCTGTCCAGACTCAGCAGAAAGGCCCGGAAATCATCCTCCCAGGTCATCCGGTAATCCAGCCGGGTCAGCCCCCGCTGGCTGTTGGGCGTATAGCAGGTGACCAGAAAGAAATCCGGATATTCCAGCGTGATGACCCGCCCCTCATGATCGTGGGCTTCGATGCCGATGCCCATCCTGACCGACAGTGGCGCCTGCCGGGCGAAAATCGCTGTGCCGCTGTATCCTTTTTTCTCCGCGGAATTCAGATACAGGTGATACCCTTCCTCCGGCAGCTGGGCCTGGCCCGGCTGCATCTTGGTTTCCTGAAGGCAGAAAAAATCCGCATCCGAGGCGCGGAAAGCTTCCTCAAAGCCTTTCTCCATGCAGGCACGGATGCCGTTTACGTTCCATGATACGAATTTCATGCATTTACCTCCGATTTTTTACGAAAAGGAAGCATTCTCGATGATGACAACTGACTTTTCCAGAACTGAACGGCTGCTGGGCGTGGAGGCCATGGAAAAGCTCCGCCGCAGCCGGGTGGCCGTTTTCGGGATCGGCGGCGTGGGCGGATACGTTGTGGAGGCGCTCGCCCGGACAGGCGTCGGCACGCTGGATCTGATCGACCACGACACCGTCTCCCCCAGCAACCTGAACCGGCAGATTATCGCCACGCACGAAACAATGGGCCGCCCCAAGGTCGAGGTCGCGGAAGAACGAATCCGTCAGATCAATCCCGAATGCCGGGTCAGAACCTGGAAGGTCTTTTACCTGCCGGAGACCGCCGGTCTCTTCGACTTTCGACAGTATGACTATGTGGTGGATGCCATTGATACCGTCACAGGCAAGCTGATGCTCATTGAGGCCGCCAAAGCCGTTGGAACCCCGATTATCAGCGCCATGGGTGCCGGCAACAAGCTGGATCCGACCGCCTTCCGGGTCGCGGATATCTATGAAACCTCCGTCTGCCCCCTGGCGCGGGTGATGCGTTCCGCCTGCCGGAAGCGGGGCATCACCGATCTGAAGGTCGTATACTCTACGGAGCCGCCGCTCCATCCCCTGCCTCCGGCGGAGACAAATTCCCCGGAAGAAACGGACCGCGCTTTGCCCCTGGCTCCCCGCCGGGATGTCCCCGGTTCCGTTGCGTTCGTCCCCGCAGCCGCGGGGCTCGTGCTGGCCGGAGCGGTGATTCAGGATCTGATCCTGAATGTCACGTGATTCGATTCTCCGTTGCGCGTGGCTTCTCCGGGAATCCGCCGGCTTTGCATGCCCGCTTCACACAGCAGCGCAAGCTCCCCTGTCCGTCCTCTTCATCCTGCCTTCGGTGCTGTAAAAGAATCCCCCGAACCCTCCCGGCCGCCATAGGAAGCGCACGGGATCCGGTTCGGGGGAATTTCTTATGACGCTCAGCCGCCGAAGACGCTCATCAGGAAGCCCGCGGCGATGGCGGAGCCGATGACGCCGGCCACGTTGGGGCCCATGGCGTGCATCAGCAGGAAGTTGGAAGGATTCTCCTTCTGGCCCACCTTCTGGCTGACCCGGGCAGCCATGGGCACGGCGCTGACGCCGGCGGAGCCGATCAGCGGGTTGATCTTCCCGCCGCTGAGCCGGTACATCAGCCTTCCCACCAGCAGGCCGCCGATGGTGCTGAAGGAGAAGGCAATCAGACCCAGCACCACGATGAGGATGGTCTGGAGGGTCAGGAACTGGGAGCCTGCCATGGTGGCGCCCACGG
>CADBTC010000310.1 GCA_902797445.1 uncultured Eubacteriales bacterium
AGAGATGAAGATAGTTCCTTTTTTCAGGTGCCGTTCCATCATGAATCTTCCCTGAACCCGCCGCTTCCAGCTTTGAATAATCTTCCGGTGATCCTCCGGCAGATCATTGTTCTCCTTCAGATATCGTTCAAAATGATGTTGTCCAGTAATTTCTGAATCAATTGAGGAACGCACAATATCGCGACAGAAAGGATTGTGGTTCCCAAAATCGCCATCATAAGATTTCCCATGTTGTTTGCAAACAGGCTTTTTCCAATAGGATTCGCTTTTTTCAATCCTCTGGTTTTTATATTCATCACTGTTTCTCCTACATAAAGGCATCTATGATACGGCCTCCGCAATCAGATCGCCGCAGGTACGGCAGCCGACCAGCTTCATTCCTTCACTCATAATGTCACCGGTACGGAAACCCCGGTCAAGAAACGATGATACCGCGTCTTCAACCGCATCCACTTCCCTGTCAAGTCCGAAGCTGTAACGCAGCATCATGGCGGCGGAAAGGATGGTACCGATCGGATTGGCAATATCTTTTCCGGCGATATCCGGCGCTGAGCCATGGATCGGCTCATAAAGGCCTCTGGTTCCCTTGCCAAGACTGGACGAAGGGATCATTCCGATCGAACCGGTGATCATGGAGGCTTCATCAGAAAGGATATCCCCGAACATGTTTTCCGTTACGATGACATCAAACTGGGAGGGATCTCTGACGATCTGCATGGCACAATTATCTACCAGCATATCGGAAAGCACGACATCCGGATATTCTTCCGCGAGGCGATGCATCACCTTTTTCCAGAGCCTGCTCGAAT
Source organism: uncultured Eubacteriales bacterium (assembly GCA_902797445.1). Classification (GTDB taxonomy): domain Bacteria; phylum Bacillota; class Clostridia; order Christensenellales; family Aristaeellaceae; genus Aristaeella. The sequence goes on from CADBTC010000310.1 coordinate 810, forward strand.
CAAGCACATTGCTTTTCTCTACGGAGCAGAGTCTGCCGCTGCGCTTCATAGCCGTCTCAAAGCCGATCCTTCCTATGCGTTCAATTTCCTCTTCCGTATATTGCAGAACATCTGTGGCAGTCAGTATGCCGGCACTGCCGGCGGCTGCCTTAGGGGCAGCGCAGGCTGTGGCATTGACATACGCTGTTTTGTGTTCTCCAAAGTAAATGCCGCCGGTCAGCTCTCTGACAATAATGAAATCAATTCCCTTTTCAACGATCGACGATTTCAGAGGAGATGCCTCGGCAAGCTGCGGCCATATTTTGGCAGGACGGTTATTTGAATAAACCCCCAGGCCGGCCCGCAGGCGGAGCAGGCCTTTTTCCGGGCGCTTGTCTGCGGGAAGCTGATTCCACTTCGGGCCGCCGACGGCGCCAAGCAGCACGCTGTCGGAACAGAGGCATTTGTTCAGCTCACTTTCAGGCAGCGGATCCCCGCAATGATCGATCGCACAGCCACCCATTCTGGTATCAATATAATGAAAGGTATGATCGTAAACCTTCGCCACAGCGTCCAGTACCTTCAAAGCCTCCCGTATAATTTCAGGTCCGATCCCGTCGCCCCGGATCACGGCAATGTTCTTCTCCATATTAAACATCCTTTGTATAAGACTCTTTCATATTACTTGATTCTTTCAGCGAATTCAGCAGGCCGCCGCTTGTAATGATATGCTGAATAAACTGTGGGAAGGGCTGTGCCTGATAGGATTTTCCGGTTGTAAGATCTTTAATTTCACCTGTATCAAAGTTGACCTTCACTTCATCCCCTGCGCCGATTTCCGCTGCCGCCTGTTCGCATTCCAGGATCGGCAGTCCGATGTTAATCGCATTGCGATAGAATATTCTCGCAAAGCTTTTGGCAATTACACAGCCTGTGCCGCAGGTTTTGATGACAAGCGGCGCATGCTCCCGGGAGGAACCGCAGCCGAAATTCCAGCCGGCCACAATCACATCCCCTTTTGAGACGCGCTTTACAAAGTCCGCGTCAATATCTTCCATGCAGTGCAGACTGAGTTCCTTTGCGTCCGGCGTGTTCAGATACCTGGCAGGTATGATGACATCCGTATCAACATTATCAGCGTATTTAAAAGCTTTTCCCTGAGTATACATTCCTTAACCTTTCTGGTTTTACCCGATTCTACCCGAAATAATATTTCATTGATGGGCGCGGCCGCACCGCAAAACCGTCATGCTGCAGCTGTCCCGCAGATCATGCGGCCGCCGCAGGATTTTCCGAGAGTGCAACAGCCGCCGCTGTCACTCCGCCTCGCAGATATAACCTGCCAGTGCGCTGGCCGCCGCGGTCTGCGGTGAAGCCAGATATACTTCGCTCCGGGTATGTCCCATCCGGCCGACGAAGTTGCGGTTTGTCGTGCTGATGCAGCGCTCGCCCTCGGCGAGCACGCCCATATATCCGCCCAGACATGGTCCGCAGGTAGGCGTCGAGACAACGGCTCCCGCGTCGATAAATGCCGTGTACCAGCCGCGCTCAACGCATTCTCTCAGGATCTGCATGGTTCCCGGAATAATAATGCAGCGCACGCCATCCGCGATCTTCTTTCCATTCAGAATGCGCCAGGCTGCCTCCATATCCTCCAGCCGGCCATTGGTGCAGGACCCGATCACCACCTGGTCGATCCGGATGTCATGCAGAGCCGCTGCCGGGCAGGTGTTTTCCGGAAGGTGCGGCTTTGCGACCACCGGAACAATCTCCGAAAGGTTGATTTCAATCACCTTCTCGTACGCTGCGTCCTCATCCGCCGCAAATACAACCGGTTTTCGTTTGCTCCGCCCTTCCAGATACGCCATCGTCACCGCATCCACCGGGAAGATACCGTTTTTCGCACCGGCCTCAATGGCCATGTTGCAGATGCAGAGCCTGTCGTCCATGGAGAGGGTACGTACGCCGCTTCCCGTAAACTCCATGCTCTTATACAGTGCGCCGTCCACCCCGATCCTTCCAATGATGGTCAGGATCACATCTTTTCCGCTGCAGTTTGGCGCAAGCTGTCCGGTCAAATTGAACCGGATGGCGGAAGGAACCTTAAACCAGGCGGTTCCTGCCGCCATGCCGGCCGCCATGTCGGTGGAACCGACGCCTGTCGAAAAGGCGCCCAGCGCACCGTAGGTACATGTATGGCTGTCCGCTCCGATGATACAGTCACCGGCCGTCACAATGCCCTGCTCAGGAAGAAGCGCGTGCTCGATCCCCATCTTTCCTACATCATAAAAATGGCTCACGCAGTGAGTGCAGGCAAATTCCCTGCAGGTTTTGGACTGCTGCGCCGCTTTGATATCCTTGTTCGGCACAAAATGGTCGAGGACAATCACCACCTTGTCCCGATCAAACACCCTGTCAAAACCGGCCTTCTCAAATTCCCGAACCGCAACCGGCGTTGTTATATCATTTCCAAGGACGATATCCAGCTTCGCGCTGATCAGCTGTCCCGCCTCCACCTTTTCAAGTCCTGCATGCGCTGCAAGAATCTTCTGTGTCATTGTCATTCCCAAAACGATTTCCTCCTTCTCCTCACGCCGATACGCCATTTTCCATATTGTAAAACGCGCTGAGCAGCGCATTGGTACTCGCTGTAATCACGTCCGTATCTGTTCCGGCGCCCCAGAACATCCTGCCGTCCATGCGCTCCAGGCCGATATAGGACGCCGCCACACTGTGAGAGCCCTGCCCCTGCATGCTGTGCTGGGTAAAGGCCTGAAGGGTATAGTCCTCACCGGTATATATGCTGAGCGCATTGTTCACGGCGCTCAGCGTGCCGTTCCCCTCGGCCTCCATCTCGGTCTCCACGCCATCCTTCATGAAGGTGATATTGATCTTCACCGAGTCATTTTCACGTTCAAAATCAAAATCGGTCACCTGAATACCGCCCTTCAGGTTCAGATAATTTTTTTCGAACAGGTCGTACACCTCATCCGGTTTCAGCTCCCGATGGTCATGATCGGAAATATTCTTACACAGATAGCTGAAGCTTTCCCGCATCCTGACCGGAAGATTAAAGCCATAATTGGTTTCCAGTACATAGCTGATCCCGCCCTTGCCGGACTGGGAATTCACGCGGATCACATCCGCATCGTAGGTTCTGCCAATGTCCTTCGGATCAATGGGAATATACGGAACGGTCCATTCATGCAGACGCTTTTTGTTCCGGAATTTCATGCCCTTTGCAATTGCATCCTGATGAGATCCGGAAAACGCCGCAAACACCAGCGCTCCTGCGTAGGGCGCCCTTTCATGCACATGCATCCGGGTGCATTTCTCATAGGTCTCCACCAGATCGTTCATGTCGGAGAGATCGAGCTGCGGATCCACCCCGTGAGCGTACATGTTCAGCGCCAGCGTGACGATGTCCACATTTCCGGTACGTTCCCCGTTGCCGAACATAGTTCCCTCCACCCGCTGCGCACCTGCAAGCAGCGCCAGTTCCGTATCCGCCACCCCGGTTCCGCGGTCATTGTGCGGATGTACAGACAGTGTGACATATTCGCGGTATTTCAGATTTTCACTGATGTATTCCACCTGGGAGGCATAAATATGCGGCATGCTCATTTCCACCGTCACCGGAAGATTGATGATGACATTGTTGTCCGGGCCCGGCTCCAGGACATCGAGTACCGCGTTGCACACCTCCAGCGCGTAATCGGGCTCCGTCCCGGTGAAGGACTCCGGTGAATACTCAAACCGGAAATTTCCTTCATATTCCGCCGCAAGCTTCTTCACCAGCTTTGCGCCGTCAACGGCAATCTGCTTCACAGCATCCTTCGATTTTTTAAATACCTGCTCGCGCTGCGCCACACTCACCGAATTATAGAAATGAACAATCGCGGACGGCGCCCCCTTGCAGGCTTCAAACGTGCGGCGGATAATATGCTCCCGGCACTGCGTAAGAACCTGAACCGTTACATCATCCGGGATCATCCTGCGATTAATCAGCGTGCGCAGAAACTCATATTCCGTCTCACTCGCCGCGGGAAAACCAACCTCAATCTCCTTAAAGCCCACCTTCAGAAGCATCTCGTAGAACTCCAGTTTTTCCTGAAGGTTCATAGGGATGATCAGGCTCTGGTTCCCGTCGCGCATGTCCACGCTGCACCATATGGGCGGATTCTCAATATGATCCTTTTTCACCCACTTGTTGTAGGCCTGATCCACAGGATAATACCCAATGCGATACTTGCTTGCGTCCATCATGTTCTGTTTCTCCTTCCGATAGAAAGTCCTGTACACTGAGTTATTCACTGTCGCAGCTTTCGTCGGATGCGCTTCGTCTGCCATACATCCATTCGAGAGCAGACTCTCGATGTCCGTCTGTCATCCTGTTTGCGTATGGCTCACAGCAACACGCAAAACACCCGTCTCAAGCCATAAATCTGCTTTGAGACGGGTGCTGTAATTCATATACAAATACACTCGCGGTACCACTCAAATTGCGGAGATTTCCGCCACCTCATCGAAGTCTGTCAACTTCTATGCACTAACGCAGCAAACTCGGGCCACCCTACACACCATTCAGGCTTCAGGTTTCCGGCTCGGAAGCCAGAGGTACAGGATCTATACACATACTGATTCACACCAACCATCAGCTCTCTGAAATGCTTCTTGCCCTGACCGTTCTTCGTCATAGCCTTTAATACTTTATTCTGTTGAAGCGAGTCTAGCACCAGATAAAAGTCTTGTCAAGCAATTTTTCAGAATTCATGGCCTTCTGCTGCTGCTGTTCACAGCCGATAAATCCGGACGCCCTCATGCATAGTGACGGTTAACTTCGATTGGCAAATCCTGCAGCAGTAGATCCTGTAGAAATCTTGCGTCTGAAATTGCTGTTTTGCATTTCGTTTTTCTTTTGGTTTTTATTCCATACTCAGGCATGGTTTTACAGCCGCTCTCCTGCTACGGTTGATCCCTGA
>CADBTC010000311.1 GCA_902797445.1 uncultured Eubacteriales bacterium
AAAAAGGAGGAAGAAAAACATGAAAAGAATACTGACCATCCAGGACATCTCCTGTTTCGGCAAATGCTCCCTGACGGTGGCCCTGCCCATTCTGTCAGCGATGGGGATCGAAACGGTGATCCTGCCCACCGCAGTGCTTAGCACGCATACGCTTTTTTCCGGCTTTACCTGCAAGGACCTTTCGGATCAGTTGCAGGCGATTACCCATCACTGGCAGCAGGAGGGCATTACCTTCGACGCAATTTATACGGGGTATCTGGGAACCGAGGAAGAGATCGATACCGTGATCGATATTATTGCGCGCTTCCGCAATGAGAAGACCCTGGTGTTCGTGGATCCGGCCATGGGGGACAACGGAAAGCTGTATCCCGCGTTTAACGAAGCATACGCAAAAAAGAACGCCAGTCTGTGCGCCATTGCGGATATCGCCGATCCCAACCTGACGGAAGCCAGCTATCTGACCGGAAAACCCTATCAGGAGACCTGGTCCGAAAAGGAAATAAAGGACATGCTGCTGGCACTGGCGGACATCGGCACCAAGACGCCCATCCTGACGGGTGTTTCCCTCAGCGACGGGAAGACCGGCGCTATGGGCTACGATGCGGCTACACGCACCTTCTTTTCCTATCAGAATGACAGGATCCCGGCGGCGTATCACGGCACCGGAGACATTTTTTCCAGCGTTCTGGCGGGCGCGTTTGTGCTGGGGATGGACCGCGTGGCGGCGATGAAAATTGCAGCAGACTATACGGCCCAGACGATTGCGGAGACGCTGAAGAATCCGGAGAATCCCTGGTACGGTGTGGATTTTGAAAGTGTGATCCCCTCTCTGGTCGCTGCCGTCCAGGCCAATCAGGTCTGAACGTCCGCACAGGGTTTTTCGCTTCTGAACCAGTCATTGAAACGGGGAACGGCGTCTTCTGTGCGAAGCGGTTTTTTCACAGGATGGGAAAGCCGGCGGAAAAAACCGGCGGCATGAGGCCGCAAACAGGCAAAAGGATATTCTTTCATGGCCCGGTAATGAACCGGGCCGCCTTTTTTTTTGCGGCTGTATTTTTACTGTCCTTTCCGTTTCCCGCCCTGCCTTGCCGGGTCCGCCGCCCTCCGACGTTCTTGAATAAAGACCCTGTTCGTAGTAAAATGGCGCGAGCACGGTTTTGCCGCAGGACGGGGAAACGAAAAGGGTATCCAGCCCCCGGGACTGCCGGAGAATGAAGGAGACAAAGATGGAAAAGACATTCAGGCTGCTGATTATCAACCCGGGTTCCACCTCCACGAAGATCAGTGTATTCGAAAACGAAAAGCACCTGTTCGAAAAAAGCCGGTTTCATGATGCACCGGTGCTGCTGCAGTACCCGCACGTGAATGATCAGGTGCCGTTCCGGTACCAGGTCATGCTGGAGATGCTTCGGGAAGAGGGTGTGAATCCGGAGGACATCGATGTGGTGGTGGGCCGGGGCGGCAGCGCTTATACCCAGCCCAGCGGGGTCACCCGAATCGATCAGAAGCTGTATGAGGACACGGTCAACGCGGTGGGGGGCAGCGAGCACGCGGCGAAGCTGGGCGTCATGCTGGCCTGGCGCTTTATCCAGGATTATCCCCGGGAGGCGTATACCCTCAACCCCACCAACGTGGATGAATACGGCGATTATGCCCGGCTGACGGGAATCAAAGGCGTTTACCGCTTCGGACATTCCCACACGCTGAACCAGAAGGCCGTCGCCCAGGCCCATGCGGAATCGATGGGAAAGCGGTACGAGGACTGCCGGTTCATCGTGGCGCATATTGATGGAGGCATCACCGTGGGGGCTCACGAATACGGGCGCATGGTGGACGGCAGCATGGGCGCCGACGGGGAAGGATCCTTCTCGCCGACCCGGATCGGGTATGTCCCCGTGCTGGAGCTGCTGGACTATTTGCAGGATCATTCCCTGGATGAGGTGCGGCGCATGTGCTCCCGAGCCGGAGGATTTGTCAGCCTCTTCGGCACGTCCAATTCCGATACGGTCCATGACCTGGTGGAGCAGGGGGATCGGAAGGCAACACTGGTCTGGAACACGATGATCTACCAGATCTGCAAAAACATCGGCGAAATGAGCGCGGTGCTCTCGGGAAAAGTTGATGCGATCCTTCTGACTGGCGGGCTGATGCGCTTTGATGATATTACGGAGGGAATCCGGAATCGCTGCGGATGGATCGCGCCGATTCACGTGTATCCCGGAGAAATGGAACAGGAAACTCTGGCTTTGTCGACGCTGAAGGTGCTGCGGGGTGAAGCGGAAGCCCTGACGTATACCGGAAAGCCTGTATGGCAGGGCTTCGAAGGAATCGATCTGTAAAAAAATAGGGTCCGATCGAAGGTTGGCATACGGCATCCTGAAACAATACTGAATGGAAAGCTTCAAATGGCTGCTGCCCAGAGGACAGCAGCCGCTTCGATTCCAGGAAAGCGTATGGAATAATAAAATAATAAAGAGGAGGAAACGCGAATGAGCATGATGGAACAGGCAAAGGAAAGGGCCAGACGGAACCGGAAACGCATTGCGCTGCCGGAGGGGGAGGAGAGCCGCACCGTTCAGGCGGCGGCCCGGATCCGGGACGAGGGACTGGCGGAGCCCATTCTGATCGGGGATCCGGATCGGATCCGGGAGACTGGAAAAAAAACGGGGACCGATCTGTGCGGCCTGGAGACGGTGAATCCGGAAACCAGCCCGAAGCTGCAGGCATACGCGGACATGCTTTACGCGCTGCGTAAGGCGAAAGGGCTGACAAGGGAGGAAGCGGAAAAGCTGACCCGGGATCCCATGTATTACGGCATGCTGATGGTGAAAACCGGGGATGCGGACGGACTGGTGTCCGGAGCGGAGCATACCACCGGAGACATGCTGCGGCCGGCGCTGCAGATCATCCGGACCAAGCCTGGCATCCAGACCGTTTCCTCCTGCTTTGTCATGGACTGCCCGAACAAGGCCCTGGGCGAAAATGGGCTGCTGATTTACGCGGACTGTGTGGTGGTGCCCAATCCGACTGCCGGGGAGCTGGCCCAGATCGCGGTTTCCGCGGCGGAAACCGCCAGGGTGCTCTTCGATTTCAAAGAGCCGAGGGTGGCGATGCTTTCCTTCTCCACGAAGGGAAGCGCGAAGCACGAGCTGGTGGACAAGGTACGGCAGGCTGTGGAGATTGCCCATCATATGGCGCCGGATCTGACCCTGGACGGGGAAATGCAGTTTGACGCAGCGCTGATACCGGAGGTCGGAAGGAGCAAGGCGCCGGGGAGTCCCGTGGCCGGGCGGGCCAATGTGTTGATCTTCCCGGACCTGCAGAGCGGAAACATCGGATATAAGATCACCCAGCGGATCGGCGGTGCGGAATGCTTTGCGGTGCTTCAGGGACTGGCTGCGCCCTGCAACGATCTGAGCCGGGGATGCAGCGTGGAGGATATTGTGAATACGGTCGTGCTGACAGCCCTGCAGGCTGGCTGACAGAAAAAAACGACGTCTGAGGGAAAACGATATGAGATTTTTGCATTTGGCGGATCTGCATCTGGGAAAGAGTATTTACGGCACGTCCCTGATTGACAGCGGGGACCAGCAGGCCTGGGTGGAACGGTTTTTGGCCTGCGTGCGGCAGCGCAGACCGGACGCGGTGGTGGTGGCGGGGGATGTATATGACCGAAGCCTGCCGCCGGGCCGGGCAGCGCAGCTGCTGAGCCGGATGGTGACGGAGCTGGCCGGCATGCATATTCCGATCCTGATGACGGCGGGCAACCATGATTCCATCTATCATCTGTCCTTCCTGAGCCCGCTGCTGGAGGCGAGGGAGGTCTATATCTCCAGGCCGCTGGAGCAATCCCCGGAGCTGGTTCACGTGACGCTGGAGGATGCCTTCGGCCCGGTCACCTTCTGGATGATGCCCTATGTGTATCCGGCTATGGTCTCTCAGGTGCTGGGGGATGAGGAGATCCGGGATTACGATACCGCGGTCCGGAAAATCCTGGCTGCCCAGCCCATTGATTTTACCCGGCGCAACGTGCTGATTGCCCATCAGAACGTGACCGCGGACGGGCTGGAAGCGGAGCGGGGCGGATCGGAATCCATGGTGGGCGGCGTCGGTCAGGTGGACTATACGGCCTTCGACGGCTTTGACTATGTGGCCCTGGGACACATTCATTCCTCCTACGCAGTAGGGCGGGAAACGGTGCGCTACGCCGGGTCCCCCCTGGCCTATCATTTTAACGAAACAAGGCAGCCTGCCAAGGGGCCGCTTGAGGTCACGATCGGGGAAAAGGGCGGAGAAATCTGTATCCAGCGGCAGGAGATCGAGCCGCTGCACCGCCTGCGGGAAATCCGCGGGACCTATGCGGACATCCGGCAGCAGGCCAGCGAGCACCCCTGGGAAAACGAATACCTGAAGATTGTCGTGACGGATCAGCGGATTACCCCTCCAGTTTCGGATTACCTGCACGAAACGGCCCGTGCCCACGGAAGCATTCTGATGGAGCTGACCAGCGAGTATACCAGTTTTACCGGAGACGCCTTCTTCGCCCACTCGAAGGACATGCAGGAAAAACCGGTGGAAACGCTGTTCGCCGATTTCTATCGGGAGCGGAACAACGACATTGAGGCGGAGGATCCGGATCTGGCGCTGATGCGCCTGGTGGGGGAGATCACCAGGGACGCGGAGATTTCCCAGGAGGAGCCGGATGAAAGCGCGCTGCGCAGAATTTTGGCTTTCGTGATGGAACAGGAACGTGCGAACGACCGCCGGAAGGCGGTGGACGGTTTGTGCCTTGAGGACGATTCAGGAAAGGAGGTGAAGCCGGAATGAAGCCGATTACGCTGGAGATGACCGCCTTCGGCTCCTATGCAGAGCACACGGTGATTCCCTTTGGAAACTTTCAGCGGGGCCTTTTCCTGATCTCCGGGGAAACCGGGGCGGGGAAGACCATGATTTTTGACGCCATCGCCTTTGCGCTGTACGGGAAAACCAGCGGCGGGGAGCGGGATCCGATGCGGATGCACTGCGACCG
>CADBTC010000312.1 GCA_902797445.1 uncultured Eubacteriales bacterium
AAATCGTTGATCACATACTGCCGGATGAAATACATCAGCTTCAGTTCCGCCTTTTCCTTGAACCCCGGCTGAACCAGCTCCCGGTTGACTTCCTTCAGTTTCTCCCGGACCGCGGGATTGTGCACCGCGCAGAACCCGCCCACGCCCGTCGTATAAGGCTTGGACCACTGCGTAGAGAAAAAGGAGGCGTCGCAGGAAGTTCCGTTCGGCTTCCCGTGATAGCTTCCCCCGAACCCGTGCGTGCAGTCCTCAATCGTATAGACCGGATGCCCGAACCGCTCTGAAGCCTCCCGCGCCATCTCCGTGATCTCTTCCAGATGGCTCGACAGCCCATAGGTGTTCTGGCAGATGATCACCTTCGTCCGGGCGGAGATCTTCGCCCGCAGCGATGCCAGGTTTGCATTGTAAGTATCCGGATCGATATCCGCGTAGACCGGCGCCGCACCGAGATAAAGTATGGCGTTCGGCACCACCACGCAGGTATATCCCTGCACCAGCACCTCGTCCCCGGGCCCGATCCCCATCGCCTTCAGCAGCCCGTACAGCGCCACCCGGCCCTTCCAGTAAAAGAAGATGTCCTCTTCCGGGCATGCAAGCTGCGCCGCAATGGCCTCCCGATACGCCTTCTCAACATCACGCACGCCTGAAAACCTCTCTCATCGCGTTGCAGACGGTTTCCACGTCTTCATCGCTCAGCAGCGTATGCAGCGGCAGGGTGAACAGGTTCTGATAATAATCATACGTATTCGGGAAATTCTCAATCCCGGCCGACTTATAGGCAGTCATCATCGGCAGCGGCATATAATGCACGTTGGTGCTCACGCCGAGCTTCGCCATTTCCTCGATGACCTTGTTCCGCTTTTCGGCATTGGCCCCGGGGATCCGAACCAGATACAGGTGGTTGGAGCTGTCCATCCCGTACACATGATGCCGCAGGTGCATCAGGCCCAGTTCGTCGCACACCTTGTCGTACTGCGCGATGATCTCCACCCGCCGCTTCAGCAGGCCGATATACCGATCCAGCTGCCGCAGGCCGATGGCCGCCTGGATATCCGTCATGTTGCACTTATACCAGGGCCCGATGACGTCGTATTCCCACGAAGCCCCCAGCGTGCTCTTCGCCAGCGCGTCCTTGCTCTGGCCATGCAGGCTCAGCAGCTGATAGAACTTATAGATTTCCGCGTTGCTGATACCCGGAAGCTCTCTCCATGTGCTGGCCCCGCCTTCCGCCGTCGTGAAATTCTTCACGGCGTGGAAGGAGAAGGAAGTAAAGTCCGCGATCGCGCCGACATACTTCTTGACGCCCCCGACCACCCGGGAAGCGCCCAGCGCATGGGCCCCGTCGGAAATCACGGCAACCCGCCCGATGGCCTTCTGGACCCGGCTGTTCAGATCGCCCAGCGGCGTTCCGTCGCTCTCCAGCGGCCTGAACAGTTTTTTCTTTCGCTCGACGATCTCAAAGATCTTATCGTAATCCGGAACAAGGCCGGCCAGATCCACGACGATCACGGCCTTCGTCTTTTCGGTGATGGCCGCTTCCATCTTCGCGTAATCCATCTCCGGACCGTGGGTGCGCTCGTCCCCGTCCTTCTGGATATCCACGAACCGGACCCGGCCTCCGCAATGGATCACGGCCGACGCCGACGCGGTATACGTATAGGCGGGCACCAGCACTTCGTCGCCCTCCCGGATGCCGAGAACCCGCAGATTCAGCTCTTCCGCGGCGGTGGCTGAGCTCAGGCAGACCACCCGCTCTTTCCACATATCCGGTTCCGCTTCGGTATCAATCGTCGTCTTCCCGGTCCCGATATAAGCCGCCAGCCGCCGCTCCAGCATCTTCGTCCGCGGTCCGGTGGTGATCCAGCCGCTACGCAGCGTCTCGCTGACTTCGCTGATCTCCAGCTCCCCGATGTCCGGCGGGGAGAAGGGAATGCCTTTTCGGCCATCCGCGATCGGCGACGGCACCACGCTGATTTCTTCACTTTCCGCGATGAAATTCAGGTGGCTGGTATAGTCCCGGAAATCCAGCTGGTATTCCTCGCTGATCTCCTTGAGCTCCTCACGCTTCCCGGGTTCAATCTCCGCCAGCGCGATACACTTGATTTCATATTTTTCAATGCTTTTCCGGATCTCATCCATCCGGAAAACCGGCAGCCCGTCCAGGGTCATGCCGCCGTAATGATCGTCGATCACACAGGCCGGCCGGTAAAGCAGGCCGCTGTCCAGCAGGTTGATCACATACCGGGTGGAATCCACCTGGCCGATGATCATCGCGTTCTTTTTCTTCCGGTCCATCCGCTTTTTCTCCTCGAGGAAGAACCGGTAGGCAAACCGGGAGGCCGTGATAAAGAACAGCTGCAGCAATGCCCCGACGATATGGAAGGAAATCGGCATTTTCCCGAGCATAATCTTGGTGCCGACAAAATTGATAATCGTCGTAATCACCGAGGCCGCCACAATCCGGTTGATATCGCTGATCCCGGCGTACCGCCACATACCCCCGTAAAGCTTGCAGATACA
>CADBTC010000313.1 GCA_902797445.1 uncultured Eubacteriales bacterium
GTCATCGGGGCGGAATTCGCGGCGCTGTACCGGAATCTGGGCACGGAGGTTACGGTGATCGAGGCGATGCCCCAGCTGCTGCCGAACATGGACCGGGAAATCGCCCAGAGCCTGAAGATGCAGATGAAAAAACAGGGGATCCGGGTCTGCACAGGCGCGCGTGTACAGGAAATCCGTCCGGCTGAGGCGGGCGGCCTCACCTGCGAATACACCCTGGAAAAAGGGCAGCAGACGGAGCGGGAAACCGCGGAGGCGGATACCGTGTTGGTCTGTGTCGGACGGAAGCCCTATACGGAGGGCCTCCTTGCGGAGGGCGTTACCCTGGAAACGGACCGGGGCCGGATCCGCGTGAACGAGCGCTTCGAAACCAGCCTGCCCGGGGTATACGCCATCGGGGACGTGATCGGCGGAAGCATGCTGGCGCACGCGGCGACGGCGGAGGGGAGAAACGCGGTACGGTCTATGAAGGGGCTGCCTCCCGCCGCGGATCTGCGGTTTGTGCCCGCCTGCGTGTATACCGATCCGGAGATCGCCTGCGTCGGCATGACGGAGGAGGAAGCAAAGGCTGCCGGGCTGGAGACGGAAAGCCGAAAAGCCCTGATGGGGGCGAACGGCAAAACCCTTGTGACCGGCGGGGAGCGGGGCTATATCCGGGCGGTATGGGAGAAGGAAAGCGGGAAGCTGCTGGGCGCGCAGATGATGTGCCAGCGGGCCACGGACATGATCAGTGAATTTGCCCTGGCCCTTTCCGCCGGGCTGACCCGGGAGGAAGCGGCCCGGGTGATCCGCCCCCACCCGACCTTCAGCGAAGCGATTACCGAAGCGCTTCGGTAGAAAAAGGGCCTGGCGCGCGGTGAAAGGGAACCCTTTTTTGCGAAAATGCGCCGGCATAAAAAGACGCCCACAGGGCAATGAGCCTTGCGGGCGTCCTTTTCTTTACGGTTCCGGGTGTTTCCCGCGATGCACCGCGGGAAGCGGAGCATCAGATCGCGCTGTTGGGGATGAAGCCGCGGGCGGTCTGTCCGTCCACGGTGAGCTCGATATACCACAGATCGTACTGATAATAATTGTACCGGCCGATCACGTAGAAGGTTTCTCCCTGGCCGATCATGGCGAAATATCCGTTGGTGTCGTAGGGCTCCAGATTGTTGTCGGTTACATAGATGTCGGATTTCGCCGTCACGGGAATGTAGCTGAAGTGGGGCACCATGGAGGTTTTGACATCCTTGATGTACTTCGGGGGAATCCAGCCCACCCGGGTGCCGCCGTTGTTGGTGGAATAGCGGACCATCAGCCAGCCCTGATCGCTGTATCCGCCCAGATCGATGCTGGAGTTGGTATCCACGGAGGCGCGCCCGTTGTTGCAGCGGTAGGCGTCGTGATATGGCGCGGTATAAACCGGGCAGACGCCGCGGCCGATGCCCTTTTTCTTGTGCTCGAACTTAAAGGGCGTGACCCCGGAAAGAGATCCGGAGGAAGAAGAGGAAGTGCTGCTTCCGCCGATGCTCTTGGCGGCCAGAGCAGGCGCGCAGAAGAGCGCAAGCAGGACAACGGATAAAATCAGAGCGAACACTTTTTTCATGATGATGACCTCCCTGTCATGTCGGGCCGCGGCTGTCCGGCGAACGGAAAAGGATGATCTGCCGGCAGCTTTTACGGCTTTTTGCTGAACGTTGATATATGATATCAGAAGCGGGAAGAGACGTCAAGTTTGGGCATTTTGCTCCCCGGCTCAATAGTATATACGATCAAAAAAGAAAAAGGGATACGAAAAAGCAAAAAAAGCATTCCGCCGCCGGTTGATAAACTCCCCCGGTGTCCTTTATAATGCGGGCAGCGGAAGAATAAGGAGGGACAGGTTCATGGCGGAGTCCGGTCTGAGCATTCTCTTTCCCGATCAGGAGCGGATCACCTATGCCCCGATCCCGGAGGAAACCTGGCACGATCTGGGCATGGACGCGGTGGTGGAGAAGGTGGCGAAAACGCCCCAGGAGGTGCCGCTGCTGCAGCGGGTCATGGCCAGCCTGACCCCGGATCCCGCGGCCAGCCGGTTCCGGGCGGATGTATTTGCCGACCTGGCGGCCCTGCCGGATGTGCGAAACCGGCTGATGACCCTGCTGGATCAGGTCAAGATGTTCTATGATTACAGCGTGTCCCGCAGCCACAGCGGGGACGACGGGCTCTGGGATCTGATGCATCGGCTGGAGGGATACCATGATTATATCGTGACGGTGGAGGCCATCCGCTCCTGCCTGGATGCGCGGCAGATCCGCTCGGAGGGCCTGAACCGCCTGCGGGAGGCGGTGGACCGGATCTACGAAAGCAACAGCTTTTCGGCCCTGAAGCAGGATGTGGAGGCCCTGCGGGTATCCGCGTCCGCCGTCCGCAGCCTGACGGTGGGGATCAACGTGAATGACCGCTTCGAGGCGGTCAGCATGGGGCTGGTGTCCGTGAACGCAAAGCCCTTTACCCATTCCGGGCTGCTGCGCCACTTTGTCAGCGCCGTGTCCGCCCGGGACAGCATCCAGCCGGAAGCGGACTGGAGCGGGAAGCTGACCTATGAGCCGGCTTCGTCCCCCTCCGTGGGCCAGAAGATGGAGCGCTTTGCGGCGGGGGCCGTGGCTTTGCGGAATCCCCTGCTGGGGCTGTCCCTGGCATCCATTCCCCGGGAGGACGGCTCCGCCGAGGTGCCGCATCAGATGGACACCGCTGCATCCCAGCTGGTCAACCGCCTGGTGCGGAGGCTGAAGGATATGCTGGCGCAGTATATCCATATCAGCGTCCGGGACATTGCGGACCTGATTCCGGAGCTGCTTTTCTACGTCCGGTGGGCGGAGTATCTGGAAGCCCTGCGGGAGAAAGGATGGCGCTTCTGCAAGCCGGAGACGCATTCCGGCGGGGAAGGCGGATGCGCGATGGAGGCCCGGGGCTTTTACAACCTGAAGCTGATCGGATCCGTTTCTCCCGGGGAGGCGGTGCCGAACGATCTGGTTTTCGACGGGGAAAAGCGGATCTATGTGCTGACCGGCGCCAACCGGGGCGGCAAAACCACGGTGACCCAGGCGGTGGGGCAGCTGTTCCTGATGGCCCAGAGCGGCCTGTCCGTGCCGGCGGAGAAATTTGCCTTTGAACCGGCGGACCGGGTCCTGACCCACTTCCCGGCGGATGAGGACAAAACGCTGGACCTGGGCCGGCTGGGGGAGGAGTGCCGCCGTTTCCGGGAGCTCTATCTGCAGAGCACGGAAAAGAGCCTGATCCTTCTGAACGAAAGCTTCTCCACCACGTCCTTCGAGGAGGGATACTATATCGCCGTGGATGCCCTGCGGGCCCTGCTTCGGCGGAATGTCCGCGGAATTTACAACACGCATATGCATAAGCTGGCTTACGAGCTGGAGACCGCCGTCAACAGCGAAGCGGTTCCGGGGAAAGCGCTGTCTCTGGTGTCGGTGACAGAGGAAGGGACTCCGTCCTTCCGGGTCCGGGTGGCGCCGCCGGAAGGCAAATCCTTTGCCCGTTCCATCGCGGAAAAGTACGGCGTGACCTATGAAGCCCTTACGGGCAGTGAGCGGTAATCCGCCTGCTTCGCTGACGCATTTGATGCAAGCGCAGGCATAACCGTTCCACCGTCGGCTGATCCGACGGTGCGAAGCAGCTTTCGCGAAGACCCGTATAAAAAGCCCCCCGGGCAGCTGCCTGGGGGGGTCATATTGCTTTACGATGTTGAGAAATCAGGCCTTGGTTCTGCGGTGACGGCCGCCGTCGCTCTCGGAAGA
>CADBTC010000314.1 GCA_902797445.1 uncultured Eubacteriales bacterium
ATCTTCCTTGTCGCGGCCCAGGCTCTTCAGATATTCGCCGGCCCACTGCACCTGACGGCGGCCTTCCAGCGGGAAGTCTCCGCCGAAGGCGGCGACGTAGTCAATCTTGTCCGCGCAGTCCGGAATCCGGTCCAGCAGGATCAGCGGGATTTCCGCTTCGTTCACTTCGGACAGCACTTCATCCCAGCCGGAGGTCACAACGCCGGTGAACAGGATGTAGTCCACGTTCTGGGTGATGAAGTTGCGCAGGGCCTGGATCTGATTTTCCTGCTTCTGCTGGCCGTCGGAATAAATGAATTCCCAGCCTTCATGGCCCTGGATGGCAGCGGTCACGCTGTCGGTATTCGCGGTACGCCAGTCGGATTCCTGACCGATCTGGGAGAAGGCGACGGTAATCGCGGAGGCGCTGGAGATCATGCACAGCGCCAGGGTCAGTGCAAGCACCAAAGTAATGAGTTTCTTCATGGGGATTCCTCCTTTTTATTTTTGGGAACCGTTCTCACTCAGCCTGACGGTTCCGGCTGACACGCATTATACTCTTTATCCCGCTAAAAGAAAAGCCTTTTTTTGTGTTTTTTTGTGATTTTTTTCTGCTTTTCCGGCCGTTTTCGCCCACTCACAGTATCCAGGCCGTTCTGCGCCCTGTGTTTCGCCGCCCTCTGCCCAAACGCGCCGAAGCGAAAAAACGGATAGCAAAAAGGCCCCTTTCGGGACCTTATTGCTATCCGCTATGATTAGAAATCGCAGTTCATGGGGGTGCGGAAATACGGGATGACGTCCCGGATGTTCTCCACGCCCGTCAGATAGATCAGCAGCCGCTCGAAGCCCATGCCGAAGCCCGAGTGGGTGCATCCGCCGAATTTCCGCAGGTTGATGTACCAGTCCATCGTCTCCTTGCTGATGCCCAGCTCGTCCATCCGCTCGGTCAGCTTTTCGAGCCGGTCCTCTCTCTGGCTGCCGCCCATGAGCTCGCCAGCGCCGGGCACCAGCAGGTCCACGCCCCGGACGGTCTTGCCGTCGTCGTTCTGATACATGTAGAAGGACTTGATTTCCTTCGGCCAGTCGTAAACCAGCACCGGGGAGTGGAAATATTCCTCCGTCAGGTACTTTTCGTGCTCCTTGGCCGTGTCCCCGCCGTACTCGGGGGTGAACTGGAACTCGGTGCCGTTTTCCATGGCCTTGCGCAGGATGGTGATGGCCTCCTCGTGGGTAATCCGGGCAAAGGAGCTCTCCGTCAGCGCGTTCAGCTTATCCAGCAGGCCGCCGCCGGTGAAGCCGTCCAGGAACTTCAGCTCGTCCGGGCACCGGTCCAGCACGTACTTGACGATGCTCTTCAGGAAATCCTCCTCGATTTCCATCAGCCGGTTCAGGTCGCAGAAGGCCATTTCCGGCTCGATCATCCAGAATTCCGCCGCGTGGGTCTTGGTGTTGCTGTTCTCCGCCCGGAAGGTGGGCCCGAAGGTATTGATATTGCTGAACGCCATGGCGAAGGTCTCGCCCTCCAGCTGGCCGGAAACCGCCAGGGCCGTCTGCTTGCCGAAGAAGTCCTTCGTAAAGTCGGGCTTTTCCCCCAGGGGCAGGGTGGTCACCGTGAAGGTGTTGCCGGCGCCCTCCGCGTCGTTGGCGGTAATCAGCGGGGTATGGACATAGACGAATCCCCGGTCCTGGAAATAGGTGTGGATCGCCATGGCCGCCACGCTCCGGATGCGGAACACCGCCTGGAACAGCCGGGTCCGGGGCCGCAGATACGCGATCTCCCGCAGGAATTCAACGGAGTGCCGCTTGGGCTGCAGGGGATAGTCCTCCGGGCAGTCCCCCTCCAGGGTAATCTGAGACGCCTGAATTTCCGGGGTCTCCGGATCCTTATAGCTGGGCACCACCTTGCCGGTCACCCGCACGGCGCTGCCCACATGGAAGGCCTGGATCTTATCGAAATCCGCGATGGCGCTGTCGTATACCACCTGGGGATTTTTGAAGCAGGTGCCGTCATAGAAATCGATGAAGCCCATATTCTTCTGCTTCCGGTGGCTGCGAATCCAGCCCTGCAGGGAAACCTCCTGCCCCTGCAGCTCCGCCAGGCGTTCCTTCAGCTCCCTTGTGGTGATCGTGTCCATGGTACAAAACCTCACTTTCGTATCCCGTATGCGCGGCATTCTATCATATCCCGGAAGGTTTCGCAAGCTCCTTCAGGCCAGTCATTTTCAGCCATGGCCGCAGATCCTCCGGCTTCATGATGCCGCGCCTTCTCTGTCCTGATCCGTATTGCTCTTTTTCCGCAGGGAAATTCGGATCTCAAACCGAAGGATGAACGCCGCCAGACCTGTTACGGCCGCGGACAGCAGCAGACAGAGGATTCCGTTTCCCGCCACGGCTGCGGGAAACCAGGGAAACCACGCCCGGAAGGCAGGCAGCTTTTCCGTAAGCGAAGGATAAATCACCCTGTCCGTGCAGTAGCTCAGCAGGTACGCCCCCAGGGTCCAGTCAGCGACGCTCCGCAGAAATCCGCGGACGCGTTCTCCTCTGATTTTTCCCTGAAGCCCCTGCTGCATGATTGAAAACAGCAGAACGCTCAGAACCGCGGCTTCAAAGCCTTCGAAGCCTGACCACGGACGAACGCTGAAGGGCTCTCCGTCCATCCGCCAGTAGTTGTACAGCGTAAACGCGGCTAGACAGATGATGAAAAGGGCGATCATCCTTCTCATCCTGATTTTCAGCGGATATTTCCGGAGGTAGCCCCCCGCGGCATAGTAAAAGAGCCCGCAGGGAACGGAGGTCCAGTAATCAGGCAGTATTTTGTCCACAGTCAGGGCGCGCTCCGGATGCCTCCAGAAGGTCAGGCTGAATACCCTGAAATAATTGGTAAAGGTGGGCAGGATAATCATGACAAAGAGGACGGCCAGCCAGATTTTCTCCCATTTCTGATCCATTTGCTGATGCAGGATGTTCAGGAACGGGGACAGCAGATACAGGCCGATATACATTTCGATATACCAGGAATAAGGGTTGATGGAAAAATTCAGCAGGGACCAGAAGATGCCCGACAGGCTGGGCCGGTATCCGGCCTCCAGATATTCGCGAACCGGGACGGTCACGAAGCAGCAGAGGACATAGATGACCAGGACCCGGCTCAACCCCAGAAACCATTTCGTGCTCCGGGGCTTTTCGCAAAGCAGCCAGCCCGTCAGCAGCATAAACAGGGGCATGGTAACGGCGTTAAGGGTCATCAGCGCCAGGGCCGTCCAATAGGCGGGATCGCCTCCAGGCCGTTCGTGATAGAATCCGGTATTCAGGAAAAAATGCGTGCCGATCAGGGTGAAAAAGGCAAATATCCGAATGACATCCAGCTCCGGCTGACGTGCTTTCAGAGATTTCGCCTCCCGTTTCAAGCCGGATCCCC
>CADBTC010000315.1 GCA_902797445.1 uncultured Eubacteriales bacterium
ATGACGGAACGGCTTTATTACGAGGACGCATATCTCTGGACGTTTGAAGGAAAGATCGTCGCCTGCAGGGAAGACGGGGGGATCTGGGCCGCCCTGGATCGGTCCGCCTTTTATCCCACTTCCGGCGGGCAGCCCTATGACACCGGGCGGATGATCTGGATCGATGATGCCGGCCGGGAACAGACGGCGGAAGTATCGGATGTGGAAGCGGACCGGGACGGAATCGTCTGGCACAAGGTGAGCCGGATCATCCCGGAAGGCACCGCGGTCTGGGGGGAAATCGACGGGGACCGGCGCAGAGACCACATGGAGCAGCATGGGGGAGAACACATGCTGGCGGGCGCCATCTGGGAGAAGCTGGGCGGCACCACCATCGGGCTGCATCTGGGCCGGGAGGACAGCAGCATCGACGTTTCCATGCCTGGGGACAGGACGCACCTGACCCCCGAGGAGATCGAAATGCTGGAGGATACGGTCAATGCCCGGATCCGCATGGACGCGCCGATCCGCTGCTGGTTTCCCTCGGAGGAGGAGCTCCGGGAGCTGCCGCTTCGGAAGGCTCCCACGGTGACGGAGCATGTGCGTATCGTGGCCATGGGGGATTTCGAGATGGTGGCCTGCGGAGGCACCCATCCTGCCTCCACCGGGCGGATCGGCCAGATCAAGATCATCAGCGCGATTCCCAGCAAGGGCAAGGTGCGGGTGACCTTCGTATGCGGCGGCCGGGCGGAGAAGCTCTTTCAGAAATATATGATCTGCGCCCATAAAGCCGGGAACGTGCTTTCCAGCCCCCTGGAAAAACTGGCCTCAAGCGCCGGAGAGCTGAAAGCCCGGCTGGCCGACGCGGAACGGAAGCTGAACCGGTTTGAGACGGAGCGGATTCTAGGGGAGATTCTGGCAAACGAGGATCGGGAAAGCCTGCCCGGGGTGACCCTGAGCGTGACCCTGACAGGGGAGACGGACAGCAAGCCCGTCGCCGAGGCGGTCAGCCGATACATCGCCGGGGACGGCCGGGTGCTGCTCCTGGCTGTGGGCGAGCGCCTGACCTTTGCCCGCAGCCGGGACGTGAACATCGACATGAATGCCCTGATCAAACGGGTGGGCCGGGGCGGCGGAAGGCCGGAGCTGGCCAGCGGGGCGGGCATTCCGCAGTGCGCCGAAGTGGCCCGGAAGATCCTGGCGACGGAGGAAAAGGAAAGGAATCTGCGGGAAAAAAAGAAAGGGTAAAGGGAAAAAACACTGACCATAAACCTCCTGGGCCGATGCCCATGGGATTCCCTGGACAACTGAATAATCAGACACGAAAGGCCGGGCGGTCAAGCCCGGCTTTTTGCATCTGTCCGCAAAAAAACGCAAAAGATTGCCAGAACGGTTTTTTTGGGCTATACTCATGACCGATGCGATCAAGGGGGAGGCAAGGGCATGGAGGAGATCAACATCGGGGACGTGATCCGGACCCGGAAGCCCCATCCCTGCGGCGGGGATGAATGGACGGTGACCCGCACGGGGGCGGATATCAAAATCCGATGCAATACCTGCGGGCATGTGGTCATGCTGGACAGGGAACGCTTCCTGCGCCAGCGCAAAGCGGTGCTGTACCAAAATACGGCCCCCGGGCGCGGCGAGGGCGGAGGACGGATCACAGAGGAGCCGGATCATCCGTCCGTGCCTTTTTCCGGAAGCGCGAAAAATGAGGAGGAACTTCCATGAAAAGAGAAATGATCATCCCGGCGGTCAAACGCGTCCTTTGCGTGCTGCTGCTTCTGGTGAGCCTGGTGATGACCTTCCGGACGGCCTGGACGGTGTCCACCACGCTGATTGACAGCGACACGTCCTCGGAGCTGATCCTGGGGGAGAAGCTGTCCCGGGAGGGGGGCATTATCTCCGATACCTGGGTGTATTCCACGGAGCTGCAGGTGATCGACGCCCAGATCATCTACGCCCTGCTGTTTAAAATGACGGGGGACTGGAGCCTGGTCCGCTTCTGGGGCTCCGTGCTGATGGATCTGATGATGCTGGGGGCCTTCGCCTTCCTGTGCCGGCAGGCGAAGATTCCCTTCAACCGGTTCTGCGTCTCCGGCGCGGTGATGATGCTGCCCTTCAGCATTCCCTATGGGCGAATCATCCTGTTCCATAACTACTATTCCTTTCATATCACGTTCTCCTTCCTGATCGTGGGGCTGTATCTGGGAGCTCTGCGGCGGCGGGCGGAATGGAAGCGCTGGCCCTTCTGGGCCTTTGGGGGCTGCCTGGCGCTGGCCGCCTTTGCCGCCTGCCTGGCGGGGGTGCGGGATCTGATGATCTCCATCGCCCCGCTGTTCGTGACGGCGGTGATCTGCGCCCTGATCGGCGAGCGC
>CADBTC010000316.1 GCA_902797445.1 uncultured Eubacteriales bacterium
CAAGTGCATCGCGATCGCCGAAGTTGAGGCCGGGAAGCGCGAGGAACTGAAGGAGATATCCCAGAAATACCAGCTGGATCTCCGGGACTACACGAGCCACCTGAACTTCATCGCGGAAAGCGAGGAGATCAACGTCGTGCCCGCGCCTATCGCCGACGGCCGGAAGGGCATTCCCTTCTCCCCGCCGGACATCAGCGAGCTGGAAATCAGCGAGGTCAGCGAAACCCTGCGCAGCGGGTGGATCACTACCGGTCCGCGGACGAAGATGTTGGAACGGCGACTGGCGGCTTACATCGGAACCGGGAAAACGACCATTGATACCGAAGCGGAACCGGAGATGTGGAAAGAGCGGGTGGTCTGCCTGAGCTCTGCTACCGCCGCGGAGGAACTGAACCTTCGGGTGCTCGGCATCCGGGAGGGGGACGAGGTACTTGTCCCGGCGTATACGTATACCGCATCCGCCTCTGCGGTCATCCACTGTGGGGCGACGGTGAAGTTTGTCGATATTCAGAAGGACGGGGACGAGCGAACCCATGGTCCGGAAATGGATTATGCGAAGATGGAGGCGGCCATTACCGAAAAGACCAAGGCTGTTATCGTCGTGGATCTCGGCGGACTGGTGTGCGATTACGACAGGGTCTTTGAAATTGTCGAGAGAAAGAAGAATCTGTTTAAGCCGCTGGAGAGCGACGGGACGCCGCTGGGCGATTTGAACAGTCGGATCCAGAAGGCTATCGGGCGGGTGGCCGTGATTTCCGATGGGGCCCATGCGCTGGGCGCCTCCCGTGTGGTCGGGGGCGTCAAAAAGTATGTCGGTGCCATTGCGGACTTTACCTCCTTCTCCTTCCATGCCGTGAAAAATTTCACCACGGCGGAAGGCGGGGCCAGCACCTGGAGAGAGCTTCCGGGCATCAGCAATGCGGAAATCTATAAGTTCTATCAGCTGCTGAGCCTGCATGGACAGAGCAAGGACGCCCTGGCGAAGAGCACGCTGGGGGCTTCGTGGGAATACGATGTCATCGGCCCCTGGTACAAGTGCAACATGACCGATATTCAGGCGGCCATCGGACTGCGCCAGTTGGATCGGTACAAGGGACTGCTGAAGCGGCGGATGGAGATCATCGCGCAGTACGATAAGGTTTGCGACGAGCTGGGCCTTAAGCACCTGCGCCATCATATCTACGGCATGGACAGCTCGAATCATCTGTATCTTGTGCGGATCCCCGGCGCCGATGCCGAGCGGCGGAACAAGGTGATCGAAAAGATGGCGAAACTGGGCGTCAGCACGAATGTGCATTATATGCCCCTGCCGATGATGACGGCCTATAAATCGGCCGGGATTGAGAATTTCCCGAATACGTATGACTATTACAAGAACTTGTTCACCCTGCCGCTGCATACGCTGCTGAGCGACGAGGACGTGGAAACCGTCTGCGGCGCGCTGAGAGAGGTTTTCAAGAAAAATGCCTGATTACGAAAAGGAATACCGCGGCGCCATTGCGGAAACGCTCCGATGCCGGGAAGATGAGGTTTTTTTCTACTGGAAGGGCCGGGTGGCGCTGTACGGACTGCTCAGGGCCATGGGCATCGGGCCCGGGGACGAGGTCGTCATTCAGGGATACACCTGCGTCGTCGTGGCCAATGCCGTGCTGTATTTGGGAGCAACACCGGTTTACGCGGATATTGATCCTTCGACTTACAATTTTGACCTTGTGTCTTTGCGGGGGAAGATTTCCTCGCGGACGAAGGTGATCATCTGCCAAAATACTTACGGACTTTCGAGCCATCTCGAGGAGATTGAGGCAATCGCCGCCGAGGCGTCAGCTCGGTTCGGGCGGAGGGTTTTCACGATTGAGGACTGCACCCACGGGTTCGGCGGCAGCTATCACGGGAAGCCGAACGGCACCTTCTGCGACGCTTCGTTTTTTTCGACCCAGTGGTCCAAGCCGTATACGACCGGCGTGGGCGGGTTCTGTGTTGTCCACGATCCGGAACTACGGGAGAAGCTGACTTTGGTGAACCGGGGGCTGGCTGCCCCCGGGCTGAAGGAGAAGGCCGAGCTGAAGATGATGTATTTCATCCGGCAATATATCGTCAATGATTTCACCTATTGGCCGATGATCCGGCTGTATCGCTGGCTCAGCCGGAAGAACCTGGTGGTCGGCAGCTCCTCCGGCGGCGAGGTTTCCGGGATCGAGATGCCGGAAGGGTTTTTCAAGGCCCAGTCGGCGGTACAGTTCAAAAAGGGGCTGAAGGGCCTTGCGAAGCTTCCGGAGGTGAACGCGCTGCGGAAGCGGAACGCTGCCGTTTATACGGCGTTTTTGCGGGAGCACGGGAAGACCTTCGTTTCCCCGGAGCTGTTTGACGATCATATCTTTATTAAATATCCGCTGCTGGTCCGGGATCGGGAAAAGTTCCGGGAGGACGCGGAGCGGGCGAAGATCACGCTGGGCGAATGGTTTGAGGCACCGGTTTATCCGGCTTACGCACCGCTTGAGGTGTGGAAGGTGGAAGCGCGGGAACTTCCCTGTGCGATGCGAATCTGCGGGCAGGTTGTGAATTTGCCCACAGAGGAGAAGCATCCGGAGAAGGTGGTTCGATTTTTGGAGAGCCATCTGGAGTTTATTTTGTGATTTGCACCAATGAGAAACGTCCCCAATGGCGCACGTGGTGACGGCACCAATGAGAAACGAAACCAACGCAGACTCCACTGGAGCCTGCGCCCCCGTGGTGCAAGAGGGAGAGGAAATGCTGAGAAAATGGGAGGATCTGCCGGCAGGGATGCGGACCGCGGAGGTGCGGCCTTATTGGGAGATTTTGCGGCAGAAGCGCGGGCAGCTATGGCTGAAACGGGCTTTTGACCTGGTACTGGCCGGTTTGCTGCTGGTGCTGCTGGCGGTTCCGATGGCAGTAATCGCGGTTTTTGTGAAGCTGGATTCCCCGGGCCCGGTTTTTTACCGCCAGGAGCGGGTTACGGCTTACGGGAAGCATTTCCGGATCCATAAATTCCGGACGATGGTGCTGGATGCCGAAAAGATCGGCGCCGCCGTGACTTCCGGCCATGACGCACGGATTACGAAGATCGGGGCGCGGCTGCGGGGCCGGCGGTTGGACGAGCTGCCGCAGGTGCTGGATGTTCTTTCGGGAAACATGACTTTCGTCGGAACCCGGCCCGAGGCGGTCCGGTATGTGGAAAAGTACCGGCCGGAGTGGATGGCTACGCTGCTGCTGCCCGCGGGGATCACCAGCGAGGCCAGTATCCGGTATAAGGACGAGGAACGGCTGCTGGAGGGGGCGAAGGACCCTGATCGGGTGTACCTGGAGGAGATTGTTCCGGAAAAGATGAAATGGAATCTGAAGAGCCTTCGGGAGTTCGGGATGCTTTCGGAGTTTCGGACCATGGTTCGGACGGTTTTTGCGGTGCGCCAATGAGAAACGTCCCCTGTGGAGCGTGGTGCCAATGAGAAACGTCCCCTGTGGTGCAGAAGGAGTTGAGCGGAGATTGAAACGAACGATCCGGTGGGAGCTTTTGTTTTTTGATACGCTGGTTTTTCTGGTCTGTGGGCTGGTGATTCTGGTTTTCTATCCCAGTGCCATCACGGTGCTGTCGCCGCTGGAAGTCTGCGTCTATATGGTGGTGGGATGGGGCCTGGTGACCGCCTCGCGGATGCTGATGCATCTGTATCAGCGGATCTGGCGGTATGCGGGGCAGGAGGATTACCTGGCACTGATCAGCGCGGATGCCATCGCCACGGTGGTGTTCCTGCTGATCCGGGCTTTTATTCCGAACACCATCACCATCATGCGGGCGCTGGCACTGTTTACGTCCAATCTGCTGGGATGTATTGTCATCCGGCTGATTTATCAGTATATTTATAAATCCCGGTCGAAGGGAACGAAACTGGAGAAGATTTCCCTGCGGCTGCTGAAGATCTGTACCGGCGCCACCTTTGCGGATGAAAAGGTGAACAGCAACCGGATCCGGATCGCGATCATCGGGGCCGGGTCCGTCGGGACGATGCTGGCGGAGGAACTGATCCAGAATCCCCGGGCGATTTACGAGCCGGTCTGCTTTGTGGACGTGGATGAAGATAAGATCGGACGCGAAGTATATGGGATTCAGGTGCTGAATCAGGATGAAAACCTGAAGAACAATCTGCATATCCGAGGTGTTCAGGAAGTGGTTTTTGCGCTGCCGAACATTCCGACGGACAAGCGGGAAGAACTGCATAAGATCTACCGGGAGATGGGGTATAAGATCAAGGCCTACGATGCTCCGACCCTCGGCGAAAAAGCGAAGCTGCACGATATCAACATTGAGGATCTGTTGTTCCGCAACCCGGAAGACTTCCTGACGCAGGAAACCATGGAGTATTATAACAATAAATCCATTATGATCACCGGCGGCGGCGGATCCATCGGATCCGAACTGGCGCGCCAGATTGCCAAATGCGGACCTTCCCGGCTGGTTCTTCTGGATGTATACGAGAACGGAGCCTACGATATTCAGCAGGAACTGCTGCGGAGATATCCCAATCTGAACATTAGGGTCGAGATCATGAGTGTCTGTGACAAGGAAATGCTGGACAAGGTCTTCGAGCAGCATACGCCGGACATTGTGCTGCATGCGGCCGCCCATAAGCATGTGCCATTGATGGAACGCAACGTGATTGAAGCGGTTCGCAACAATGTATTCGGCACGTTGAATGTTGTGAACGCCTGCGAGAA
>CADBTC010000317.1 GCA_902797445.1 uncultured Eubacteriales bacterium
TCATGGAAGAAGGTTACGTCTTCCTTTTCCAACAGCTCCTTCACCGCGGTCACACCGGCTTTGGACATATAGCTGTAATAGTTGATCTTGCGCAGCCCGTTCCGGATGCCGATGCGGTAATCTGCAGGAGAAACCCCGCTGCCGCCGTGCATGACCAGGGGCAGCCCGGTTTTTTCCGCGATAACCTTTACCCGCTCTAAATCCAGCACAGGCTTGGATTTGTAGATACCATGGGCTGTGCCGAAGGACGGGGCCAGCGCGTCGATGCCCGTTTCTTTGCAGAACACCACCGCCTGGTCGGGGTCAGTGTACACCGGGCCGCTGCCGGCCGATGCTCCGCCCTCCCGGGAAGCCAGCGCGCCCAGCTCCGCTTCCACGCCGCAGTTGTATTTTTTCGCCATGGCCACCGCTTTCTTCGTGTTCGCCAGGTTTTCTTCATAGGGCAGCAGGCTGCCGTCATACATGACGCCCGTGAAGCCGATGTCCAGGGCTTGCTGCATATAAGAAAGCGTTTCGCAGTGATCCAGATGAACGCAGACAGGCACCTTCGCTTTTTTCGCCGCTTCCACCATCACCGGTCCGATGACAGTCAAAGGAGACACGGGCTCATGGAGCTCGGCGTGGGAAAGGATGACCGGCACGTTCAGCTTCTCCGCGGCGTTCAAAACCGCGTTAATGCACTCCAGGTTGGGGGTGTTGAACGCGCCGACCGCGCACTTCTTTTCTTCCGCCAGTTTCATCATTTCAATCAGATTGATAAGCATTGCTTCTTCCTCCTGTTACATCAGCGGACGAACCGCGTCATAGACTTTTTTGTAGCGTTCATAAATGCGCATATATTGCTCATGGCGCTGCGGATCGGGATAATAGGTTTCTCTCTGCCGTACCATGATTGCGGCAGCTTCCTTTAAATCCCTGAACACGCCCACGGCGACGCCTGTGAGCATGGCACTGCCGACCGTACCCGCGTCGGACGTTTGAAGGGCGGTGATGGGCAGATTCAGAATATCCGCCTTCATCTGCATCCACACCTTGGACCTGGCCCCGCCGCCGGTGGCGTGGAGCCTGGTAAAGTGAATGCCGGAATCCGCCAACGCATCGTAGTTCAGCCGCATTTCGTAGGCGACGCCCTCCATGCAGGCCCGATAGATCTCAGGCAGGGATGTTCCGACGTTCAGCCCCAGGATTGCTCCCTTGGAGCCGGTGTCCATGTAGGGGGTAGCAGCTCCGGCAAAATGCGGCAGGACCAGCAGGCCGGTGGGCTCCTGTTTTCCGTATTGCTGCTCCAGATAGGGATTCACAGCCATTCCCTGCTGCCGGGCTTCTTCCTGTTCCGCTTTGGCGAAGGTATTCACACACCACTGAATCAGCGCGCCGCCGGTATAGGAAAAAGCATAGGCCACATATTTCCCGGGGATCACATAGGGCACCACAGAGAAGTAACCTTTGCTCATAACGGCAATATCCGGCAGACTGTCATAAATTGGCGTCAGGCATTCCACCGTGCCGGCGCCGTCCACGGCGGTTTCCCCGTCAAAGGCTCCGGCTCCCACTGCCGCGGCCACCTGATCGTGACTGACGGTGACAATCCGGCAATCAGGGTTCAGTCCTGTCCTTTCTGCCGCTGCTTTTGTGACGCATCCGGCAACAGTGCCGGTGGGCACAGGCTTGCTGAGCAGGGACTTATCGATACCGGCGGCTTCCAGGATTTCATCGCTCCATGTCAGCCTGCCGATATCAAAGGCCATAGAACGGGTAGCCAGGGAATAATCGATCTGGGCAATGCCCGTTAAATGCCATACCACATAATCCCCGATGAGAAAAATGTGCCTGGCCTGCTGATACACCTCCGGCCGGTGTTTTTTCAGCCACATGATCTTGCAGACGGAATACATTTCGTGAGGGGCCAGGCCGGAAATGCGGGCGATGCGGTCCGCTCCCAGCTTTTCCATCAGGAAAGCGCATTCCTCCGAGCCTCGGGGGTCTGTATACAGCATGGCGGTATGCTGAGGAGTCCCCTGCTCATCCGTCATAACGAAGGTTTCCCCGAAGCTTGTGACGCCGATGCCCGTAATATCCGAATAGCGCTCCGTCATTTCACGGATCACGGCGTATACGCTCTCCATCACCACGGAAATGTCGATCTCGTGGCCGCCGACCTGGCGGCGTACCGGATAATCCCGGTACGCTTTGCCCAGGTCATGGCCCTGCTCGTCGAACACCGTTAATTTGCACCCGGTGGTGCCAATATCCAATCCCGCGATTTTCATGGCTTCGTTCCTTCCAAATAAGCGATATCCCGGACGTTCAGCGGCATAATCATGCCGCTGAAGGCACCGGCAGCAGCAGATCAGGAATGAATCGCTCAGGGTTATCCGTCGATCTCCACCCAATCATAATGCAGATAGGTGGTAAACGCTTCCTTCAGCACATTCTTCACATGCCCTTCGCCGATGGAGGTATGATGCTTGAAGCCGCCCCGGGCCAGCTTGATCAGCTTGTTCTGCAGATCGTTTATTTCCGCCACGCCCGCACAGCCAAAGTAGCCGTCTTCGATGGGATCATCGGTAAACCTGGCTTCGGATGCGTAGATCACGATCCTGCCATCCCTGGTCTGGCAGTTGGAAATGGTGATGGGCATGGCCTTGATGCGGCCCTCGTTGCAGCCCCAGCCGGAGCCGGGATCGGTCTTGTCAAACATCTTGTGGTTGGTGACGGTCCCTTTGCAGGTCATCAGCCCCTGCGCCACGGGTCCGCAGTGGAACAGGATCACCTTGTTTTCATCGTCTCCGTAATTGTTGTTCCA
>CADBTC010000318.1 GCA_902797445.1 uncultured Eubacteriales bacterium
AACCTGGAAAAATTCAACCCCATCCGCATGATGACGGACTCCGGCGCCCGCGGTTCCAGCCAGCAGGTGGCCCAGCTGGCGGGCATGCGCGGCATCATGGCGTCCCCCACGGGCAAGAGCATCGAGCTGCCTGTGCGGGCGAACTTCCGCGAGGGCCTGTCCGTGCTGGAATTCTTCCTGTCCTCCCACGGATCCCGGAAGTCCCTGGCGGATACGGCGCTGCGGACGGCGGACTCTGGTTACCTGACCCGCCGGCTGGTGGACGTCAGCCAGGAAGTGATCGTGCGGGAAGAGGACTGCTTCGCGGCCCGCAACGAGCGGGTTCGGGGCATCATCGTCTCCGAGCTGATGATCGGACGGCAGAGCGTGGAATCCCTGGAGGATCGCCTGCGGGGCCGCACGGCTGCCGACGACATCCTGGATCCCGCCACGGGCGAGGTGCTGGCGCGCCTGAACGAGCCCATCGACTATAAGAAGGCCAAGGAAATCGTCGCCGCGGGGCTGACGAAGGTGCCGGTCCGGTCCGTGCTGACCTGCCGGACGGAAAACGGCGTCTGTGCCCGCTGCTACGGCGAGAACATGGCCCACGGCGGCAAGGTGGATGTGGGCGAGGTGGTCGGCATCATTGCCGCGCAGGCCATCGGCGAGCCCGGCACCCAGCTGACCATGCGGACCTTCCATACCGGCGGTATCGCCGGCGCGGACGACATCACCCAGGGTCTTCCCCGGGTTGAGGAGCTGTTCGAAGCCCGCAAGCCCAAGCGTGACGCCATCCTGGCGGAGATCTCCGGCACGGTGTCCATGCAGGAAACCAAGAAAAAGCGGCTGCTGGTCATTACCTCCGATGAGGATCCCAATGACCAGAAGTCCTACCAGATTACCTACGGTTCCCGCCTGAAGGTGGAGGAGGGAGCCCACGTGGAGGCCGGCGAAGAGCTGACCGAGGGTTCCATCAACCCCCACGATCTGCTGCGCATCCTGGGCGTCAAGGCGGTGCAGGAATACCTGCTGCGGGAAGTTCTTTCCGTATACCGGCTCCAGGGCGTGGGCGTGGCCGACAAGCATATCGAGATTATCATCCGGCAGATGCTGCGGAAGGTCCGGATCGAGGACAGCGGGGATACCAGCCTGCTGCCCGGCAGCCTGGTGGACATCTTCCGCTTTGAGGAAGCCAACCAGAAGGCCATCCTGTCCGGCGGTACCCCCGCCATTGCCAAGCGCATCCTGCTGGGCATTACCAAGGCCAGCCTGGCCACGGAAAGCTTCCTGTCCGCCGCCTCCTTCCAGGAGACCACGCGGGTGCTGACGGAAGCCGCCATCCACGGCAAGGTGGATCCGCTGATCGGTCTGAAGGAGAACGTCATTCTCGGAAAGCTGATTCCCGCGGGCACCGGTATGAAGCGCTACAAGGATATCGAGCTGAAGGATTCCTTCAGCTACTGATTCCGGTTTTCATTTCCGTCTCCGGGCGGAGGAGCCTCTCCTCCGTCCGGTTTTTTTCCGGGCGGAAAGCGGCCGGCGCCGCATGATTCCGCTTGACAATCAGGCGCCGATGTCGTAGGATGCGATGAAGGGAATCCATCTTGGAAACAGGGAATATTTCGTATACAGGGAGGATTATGATGCGGATTCTTTTTGTAACCAGTGAATGCGCGCCTTTCAGCAAAAGCGGAGGACTGGCGGATGTGGCCTTCTCCCTTCCGCCGGCGCTGGCCAAGGCCGGGGATGAGATCGCGATCCTGACGCCGCTGTATCAGTGCGTCTGGCAGCGGTATCAGAACGAGCTGAGCTTCGTCATGGATGTGGACATTGCCCACGGCGGGACGGATTACCGGTGCGAGCTGTACCGGGGGGATCGGGACGGGGTGCCGGTCTGGTTCCTGAAATACGATCCCTTTTTCAACCGGCCCCGCCTCTACGGCTATGACGACGACAAGCTGCGCTTCGCCTTCTTCAGCCGGGCCGTGATCGCGCTGCTGCCGGAGCTGGGCCCCCTGCCGGATATTCTGCACTGCAACGACTGGGAGACGGCGCTGTCGGTGATCTACCTGAAGAACGACCAGGTGCTGAGGCCGGAGCTGAAGGCCATCCGCAGCGTGTTTACCATCCATAATATTGCCTATCAGGGGCAGTTCAGCGCCTGGGAGCTGCAGACGACCTTCGACCTGCCGGCAGGCTGGTACGACGGGGGACTGGGCTTTGAATACGAGGGGCGGCACGATGTGAACCTGATGAAGGGCGCCATGATGATGGCGGACGCGGTTTCCACCGTATCGCCCACCTATGCGCGGGAACTGCATCACCACCGCTACGGCATGGGGCTGGAGGGCGTGGCCCATCTGGTGGACAACAAGCTGCAGGGCATTTTAAACGGCATCGATATGGATCACTATGATCCCCGGAAGGATCCCCGCCTGCCGGCGGCGTTCGACGTGGATCACATGGAAGGGAAGGATGCCTGCAAGGAGGAGCTGCAGAAGACCTTCGGCCTGGAGCGGGAAAGCCACTTCCCCCTGTTTTCCCTGGTGGCCCGGCTGGTGGAACAGAAGGGCGTGGAGCTGATCAAAGCGCTGCTGCCCCGGCTGATGGACCTGGGATGCCAGCTCATCATCTTCGGGCAGGGAGATCCGGAATACGTGGATTACTTCACCGAGTGTACCCGGAAGTGGCCGGGGCAGTTCGGCTTTTCCGACAACTATTCGGAGGACATGGCGGCCCGGGTATTCGCGGGATCGGACTTCTATCTGATGCCCTCCCGCTTTGAGCCCTGCGGGCTGAGCCAGATGATGGCGATGCGCTACGGCACGATTCCCATCGTCCACGAGACGGGCGGCCTGAAGGACTCCGTGCGGGCGTACAGCTCTTTCGACGGCGTGGGGGACGGATTCTCCTTCCCGGAATATACGGGGCAGAGCCTGATGATGAGCATCATGGCGGCCCTGCGGGTGTACTTCTGCGATGAAAACACCTTTAAACTGCTGCGCCGCCGGTGCATGGAGAAGGACTTCTCCTGGGATCGCAGCGCGCAGCGGTATCAGCGGATGTACAGCCGCATCGCGGTGGGCGCCGCGGTGGAGCAGATCCCCTACCGGGACGCCTACCTGCAGCTCAAGGATGCCTATGTGGAGCTGGAAAAGGCCAATCGGGCGCAGAACCTGCAGAGCTTCCCGGATCCGTATCACCGGGTGATCCAGGTGCATATGACCACGCAGACGGACGGGTTCTTCTTCCTGCAGTTTGACCGGCAGGGGGATCAGTTCACGTTCCGGATCGAGCCCTTTACCTTCCACGACGCGGACGCGTTTATCTCCGTCAGCTTTGATCACCTGATGGCCATGGCCAGGGGCGAAACCACCTTCGACCGGCTGTATCTGAGCGGCCTGCTGCGGGTGAAGGGAAACCTCTCCAAAGGCGCGGAGATGCGGGTGCTCCTGGGCCGGAGAAATTGAGAAGAAACTTGCATTCCGGCCCGTATATCATGTATAATCAAATATCAGGCATCTGCCGCCGGGATGCTGTTTCGGCGGCGGATGCCCGACAGGGAAAAGCCGAGAGCATGGCGAAAGACCGAAAGAAACAGGAGGAAAGAACATGACACTGAACAAAAAACAGCAGGGGTCCGCGCTGGAAATCGCTGTGGAGGGCCGGCTGGACACCATGACCGCCCCCGAACTGGAAGCGGAGCTGAAAAAAAGCCTGGATAACGCGGAGAGCCTGGTGCTGGATTTCAGCAAGCTGGATTATATTTCTTCCGCCGGGCTGCGGGTGCTTCTGTCCGCCCATAAGGTCATGATGAACAAGGGCGGCATGAAGATTAAAGGGGTCAACGAGATCGTACAGGAAGTCTTTGACGTAACCGGTTTCGCGGATATTCTGACCATCGAATAAGGTTTGCGTGCTCCTATGGGCGGAGCAAGCAGGCCGGACAGGATGATGGATACAAGGAAGGAACGAAGCAAGCATGAGAACGGATATTATCGAGGTTTCCAGCTGGGATGACCGGATCGGCACCGTGCTGTCCCACGTGGAAAAAATGGCGGTCTACAAGGAACTGCCCCACAAGCAGACCATGCACCTGCGGCTGCTGGCGGAAGAGATGATGAGCATGATGCGCTCCATTACCCGCGGCATGCACGGCGAGTTCTGGATTGAGGACGAGGATCAGGTCTACGAGCTGCATCTGAGGGTGCGGACGGTTATGGACAGCGAAAAGCGGGAGCAGCTGCTCTCAGCCGCCTCTTCCGGGAAAAACGAATCCGCCAGGGGCCTGATGGGACGCCTGCGGGATTTCTTCGACCGGGGTGCGGATGCGGACGTAAATGCGTATACCAGCCCCCTGATGCTGGGCGGCATGTATGAGGATTCCTCGACTCCCGCGCTGAACTGGGACTGGTCCCTGGAAAGGTACGTGGAGGCCTATCGGAACGATCATCATGTGACCGAGGAACAGAAGGAAGCCTGGGATGAGCTGGAGAAATCCGTGGTGGCCCGGGTGGCGGACGATGTGTTGGTCAGCATCCGGGGCGGCACGGTGGAAATGGTGATCGTCAAAAAGATGAACTGAGCCGAGAAAACGGGATCGCGCCTGCATAAAGGGGATGGATTTCCCGACCCGCCGGAACGGGAATGAAGGGAAAATTGAAATGAAAAAATTCAAAAACCTGGTGATCGGCGGGATTCAGAGCAAGATTTTCAACCTGATCCTGTTCATGGCCCTGCTGCTCGGCGTGGCGGCGATTCCTGTGGTCAACTGGTATTCAGGAATGCTGTCCGACCTGACGGAGAAAACAGGCCGCAGGCAGCAGGAATCAATGGCTGGCATGACCGGATCGGTGATCGACGGGATTATCCGTTCCAATATGGACCGGATTACCGAGCGGGATTCCCAGCTGGCGGATCAGATGTTCCGGTCCCTGGAGACCCGGGTCAGGGTCATGAGCGGGTATGCCGAATCCTTCTTCCACCAGGAGGAAGGCGCGGAAGAAACCGCCTGGGCCGGGCCGGATCCGTCCACGGACGGGGTGCTCTGCGCCAAGTTCCTGCTGGCGGAGGGAACCGACCCCCAGGCTCCGGAAACGGCCCGTAAAATCGGCGCGCTGGCCCGGATGTCCGATGTGCTGGTGGAGCTGTGCGAATTCTTCGGATCGTCAAACTGTTATATCGGGACCCCGGAAGGGGTCACGCTGATGGTGGACGCGCTGGCGTCCAGCTGGGTGGAGCCGGACGGACGGATACAGGCTTACGACGCCCGGACGCGGGGCTGGTATCAGCAGGCGGCGGAAGCCGGAGAGCGGATTTTTACCGATATCTATCTGGACAATACCACCGGCAGCATGTGCGTGACGTGCGCGGTGCCGCTCTACGGCCCGGACGGTGCCCTGCAGGCCGTAGCCGCGGCGGATCTTTTCCTGGATGCCATGCAGGCGGCCGTGGCCAAAACCGGCGAAGAGGGCGGGTACCTGGTGGTCATCAATCAGAATGGGCATGTGGTCATGTCCTCCCGGGAATCGGGGATTCTGGCCGTTCAGCTGGGCGCGGACGCGAAGGATCTGCGGACGACCAACCATACGGAGCTGGCCACGCTGCTGCGGGACGCGACCAGCCGGAAGACCTCCGTCCGGCTGATGGAGCTGGAGGGAAAGCAGGTTTACGCCATGGGCGTTCCCATGAAGACCCTGGGATGGATTCTGCTGACCGTTTTCGACGCAGAGGTGGCGGAGAAGCCCATCCGCGCCCTGGAGGAAAACTACGAGGCGATTCAGAGCGAGGCGGTCACCACCTATCAGGCGAAAAGCGCAAAATCCAGGCTTGTCATTCAGGTGTTGATGATCGGCATCCTGCTGCTGGTACTAGCGGGGGCGGTCATACTGGGCAAGCGGATCGTGAACCCGCTGAACCTGATCGTCAAGCGGATTTCGGAGCTTGGAGAAGGCAACCTCGAATTTAAGATGGAGGACAGCTACCGGACCGGGGATGAGGTCGAGATGCTGGCGGAGTCCTTCGCGGATATTTCCCACAAGACGGTGGAATATGTGGAGGAGGTCAAGCGGGTCACCGCCGAAAAGGAGCGCATCGGCACGGAGCTGCAGATGGCCAATCTGATCCAGAGCAGCATGCTGCCCCATATCTTCCCCGCTTTCCCGGAGCGGCAGGAATTCGACCTGTATGCCAGCATGGATCCGGCCCGGGAGGTGGGTGGAGACTTCTATGATTTCTTCCTGGTGGACAGGGATCACCTGTGCATGATCATCGCGGACGTGAGCGGAAAGGGCATCCCCGCCGCCCTGTTCATGATGATTTCCAAGGTTATCCTGCAGAGCTGCGCCATGCTGGGGCAGACGGCGGAAGAGATTCTGAACAAGACGAACGAGGCCCTTTGCACCAATAACCAGGCGGAGATGTTTGTCACGGTCTGGCTGGGCATTCTGGAAATCTCCACGGGGAAGATGATCGCCGCCAACGCGGGGCACGAGTTCCCCGCTCTCAAGCGGGCCGGGGGCCGGTTCGAGCTGTATAAGGACCGGCACGGCTTCATCATCGGCGGTATGAGCGGGATGAAATATCACTCGTACGAGCTGCAGCTGCAGCCCGGGGATCAGCTGTTCGTCTACACCGACGGGGTGCCGGAAGCCACCAACGCGGAGGAGATGCTCTTCGGGACGGACAGGATGCTGGAGGCGCTGAACCAGCAGGATGAAGCCAATCCGGAAAAGCTGCTGAAGAATGTCCGCGGCGCGGTGGACGCCTTTGTGCAGGACGCGGAGCAGTTTGATGATCTGACCATGCTGAGCCTGACCTACAAGGGCCCCCAGGGCTGAAAAAGCGCGGTGAAGGAGGGGATACCATGAAGGAAATCACCCTGAAAGCCAGGATTGACAACATTTCGGTGG
>CADBTC010000319.1 GCA_902797445.1 uncultured Eubacteriales bacterium
TACACCGAGCGAGTACAGGCGTCAGTAGGCCCGGCAGGGATGCCCTGGCAGTGCGCTCCCGGCATATTCCCATTCCGTGGGTAC
The DNA here is from genome assembly GCA_902797445.1 of uncultured Eubacteriales bacterium. GTDB lineage: Bacteria > Bacillota > Clostridia > Christensenellales > Aristaeellaceae > Aristaeella. Next base: position 85 of record CADBTC010000319.1, read on the forward strand.
ATCAAACAGGCCGCAGAATGCGGCCGGTGATATAAATGAAACGCTCAGGGTCGGATGGCGGCTTTGATAAAGTTGTCGGTGTGATGCTCCATCATTTCACTGACCTTATCGAAGTCCTTCATATCGAAGACTTTGGTCACGCCGGTGAACTTCCAGATGCCTTTTTCCAACAGCTCCATGCAGCGGCGGCACAGGCCCGCTTCGTAATCGACGCGGCGCTCGTGGCAGTTGATCGTGGTGATGGCCTTGAAGTTCCAAAGCTTGTAGTCAATGGAGCGGGGACCGTCGTTATGATAGCCGCCGATACCCAGTCGACCGTGGGCCTTTACCAGTTCACCCGCTAACTGCAGGCCGTCCTCGGTGCCCGTAAACTCCATGACGGTTGGAATACCGGGCGCGAACACGTTGGCGTTGTCGCCGCTGCGTGTCAGATCCGCCTTGCCGATGGTTTCAAAATTGCTGCGGTACATTTCAGGAATATTTTCGGGCAGGTAGGTCTCAGTCGCGCCAAACTTCTTCGCGTTTTCCAGCGCCTCGGGGCGTTTGTCGATGGCGATGATGTCGCCGTATCCCATGGCCTTGAACAAGGCAATGGTACCCAGGCCCATATAGCCGCAGCCAACCACCGCCGCGGTGTCGCCCAGGGTTTCCACGGGCAGCTTCATGGCCGCGGAGAGCAGACAGGCCAGCGGTTCGGAGATGGCGTCCTCATCCTTGAGACAGTCCGGAACATGCGCGGTTTTTGCGGGGGAAACGACGATGTACTCTCTATATGCGCCGCCGCCCAGACCCGTCACGCGGTCGCCGGCCTTGAAGCCTTTCACATTCCTGCCCACTTCGGCGACCACGCCAACGGCTTCGTGGCCCAGGATATCCCCTTCCCTGGCGGTGGTCCAGGGATACCATTCGGAATGGCACATACCGGTCAGGGTGACCTTCACCAGCATTTCATCGTCGCTGTACTTCGGGATGGGGACCTCGATGATCCTGCTCTTCCGGGGGCCTGCCATCACCATTTGTCTCATCATGCCTTCCATTGCTCTCCGCTTCCTTTCCTTCAGCTGATGCGGCTATTATAGCGGAGCCGTCTCTTTTTTTATGAGGACAGAAGCGACAATAATCTGGACAAAAACGCTGTCTCCTGCTATAATCCTGTCAGATTTCCCTGAAAGGATGGATCGGCATGGCTTTGCTGCTCGTTGGCGCATCCCCGAACCGATTAATGGATCATGAACTGCACAGCCACGACTGCTATGAGATCATCGCCAATACAGAGGGCGAAGGCACGGCGGAGATCGGCGGGCAGGAATATCCGTTTTCTCCCGGCTCGGTTCATGTGATCCCGCCGGGAATGCTCCATCGAAAAAGGGCGCCGGGCGGATTCCGGGACATTTATCTGCGCACGGATACCTTGAATCGTACTGACACGCCGCGGCAAATAGAGCGTAAGCTCATCGCTCCGCTGATTCTTTCCGATGACAGCTGCCATACTATCACAAATCTGCTCTCGATCCTGCTGTCCCGGTATCTGATTCAGAAGGAGACGGATGCCGTAACGGAAACGATGTATAACGCGGTTTTGCAAATGATCGAACAAAGCGTGACGGATCCGCCCATTCATCCCGTAGTGAGCCGGGTCATTCAGCGCATCGCCGCATCCTACAGCGATCCGGATTTTCAGGTGACGAAAGCGCTGACAGACACGGGCTACAGCAAGGATCATTTGCGGCGGTGCTTCCGGGAGGCGACGGGGATGACGCCCCAGCGGTATCTGACGGATATCCGCATCCGTTACGCGAAAAGGCTGCTGGGTCAAAAGGAGGATCAGTGCCTGCCCGTTGGCGAAGTCGCAATGCTCTGCGGGTATTACGATCCGGATTATTTCTGTCGGCTCTTCCGGGCCCGGACTGGCATGACCCCTACGGCTTTCCAGCAAAAAGCACGATAAGATCCATTTGTAAAGAAGGCGGAGAAGCATGCGGATTGCCATTGTTGATGACGAACAGGCCGTGCGGGAACA
>CADBTC010000320.1 GCA_902797445.1 uncultured Eubacteriales bacterium
AGGATATTTAGCGCTGTAAGGAGAATGCATGAGCTACGAAGATTTGATGAGCAGGATCGCCCGGGAAATTCCGGCGCTGGCGGGCAAGCTGAATGCGCCGCGGGTGACCTATGTCAAATCCATGCGAAAAACCTATATTACTTTTGAAAGCACGGTGCTGGTGGGGGAGAAGGAATTTCTGAAGCTGGAGAAAATCCTCCGGGAGGTTTTTCCCGGCCGGCCCCTTGCGGTTCGGGTAACGAGCCCGTCTCTGCGGGAGCATTTTCTGGCGGATATCGGCTCCTATCAGCATGTGCTGACGGACTTTCTGCGCCGGAATTATCCAGGGATGGTGGCTTGGCTGCCTGAAATTTCCTGGAGCTGCCAGGCGGATCGGGTGACCCTGACCTTTCCGGACGAGTTTTCCATGCAGTACATGGGGCGGTACAATGTTTCCAACCGGCTGGCCGTTGCCATCCGGGAAATTTTTGATGCCCGGGTGATTGTGGAAACCACCCTGGCCGGGGATCGGGAAGCCCGCCTTGCGCAGATGCGCAGGGAGCGGGCGGAGAGCCTGATGACCGTGACCCGGGCGGAGATGGCGGAGCGTTACGGTACGGTTTACCATTCGGAGGAGCAGGCGGCGGAAAAAAAGACGGAAAAGAACCGGCGCGCGGCATCGGAAGGAAAGCTGGAAGAGGATAAAGACCGGGGCGAGGCCAGGAAAAAGGCAGCGGAAAAGAAGGCGGAGAAGAAGGATGCCCTGGAGACGGGCATTCCCGTGCCGGATATGCCGGAGAAGGCTGCGGGCAAGCCGATTCTGGGCCGGGCCATTGCGGACCGGCCGACGGAGATCCGGGAGCTGACCGCGGAGAGCGGGCTGGTCACGGTCCAGGGGGATGTCTTCCTGAAGGAAACCAAGGAGCTGAAAGGAGGGGAAACCCTGCTTCTGACCTTCGCGGTCACGGATTATACCTCCTCCATCCTGTGCAAGGTCTTCCTGCGCTACCGGGGCCGGCGGGTGAACCGGGGAGAGGAGGCCAGCCTGCCCCCGATTACCGAGGAGCAGCGGGCCGCCGTCCAGGAGAAGGCGGACCGGATCCGGGAGGGCATGAACGTGCGGCTGCGGGGAGAATGCCAGTACGATACCTTCTCCCGGGAGCTGGCCATCATGGTCCGGGACATGGTGGAAATGGAAAAGGACGAGCGGCTGGATACTGCGGAGGAGAAGCGGGTCGAGCTGCATATGCATACCAATATGTCCACCATGGATGCCCTGACACCGGTGGAGGAGCTGATTGCCCGGGCAGTCAAATGGGGGCATCCTGCGGTGGCGGTGACGGATCATGGGGTCCTGCAGAGCTTCCCCGCGGCTTTCCGGGCGGCCAAGGGCAAGATCCGGCTGATTCCCGGATGCGAAGGATACCTGATCGACGAGCGGGAGATTGTGGAACGCGCCGGGGAGGCGCCTTACGACGGGCCCATCGTGGTCCTGGATTTTGAGAGCACGGGGCTGAATACCGCCACGGCCCGCATTACGGAGATCGGCGCGGTGAAGCTGGAAAAGGGCATCATTACTGATACCTTTCAGGAGCTGGTGGATCCCGGAGAGCCCTTAAAGCAGGAAGTCATTGATAAAACCCATATCACCGATGCCATGCTCAACGGCAAGCCGAAGGCGGCGGAGATGCTGCCGAAGCTGATGGCCTTCATTGGAGACTGCCCCATCGCTGCCCACAACAGCGATTACGACGGGGCGCTGCTGCGCGCGGAGCTGAAGCGGCTCGGACAGAGCTATGACAATCCGGTGCTGGATACGCTGACCTATGCCCGGAAGATGTATCCTGGCATGAAATCCTTTAAGCTGGGGGCGCTTTGCAAGCATCTGGGGGTCAGCCTGAAGAACGCCCACAGGGCGGTGCACGACGCTACGGCGACGGCCCAGTGTCTGCAGCGGATGTTTGAGGAAACGGCGGAACTGCACCCCGAGATCCGGACCCAGAAGGATCTGAACCGGGTGCTGCGGGGCGGCGCGATCGGCAGCAGCTGGCATATCATTCTGCTGGCCCGGAACCGGACGGGGCTGGTGAACCTGAATAAGCTGGTCTCCATCTCGCACCTGGAATACTTCCGGAGACAGCCCCATATGCCCCGGGAGGAAATCATGAAGCACCGGGAGGGGCTGATCCTGGGCAGCGCCTGCGAGGCGGGAGAGCTGTTCCGGGCGGTGCTGGCGGGGGAGAGCGAAGAAAAGCTGGAGGAGATCGCCTCTTTCTATGACTATCTGGAAATCCAGCCTATCGGAAACAACGCATTCCTGCTGCGGCAGGGATACGTGCAAAACGAGGAAGAACTGCGGGAGCTGAACCGGAAGATCGTGCGCCTGGGGGACAAGCTGGGCAAGCCCGTGGTGGCCACGGGGGACGTCCACTTCCTGGATCCAAAGGACGCGGTGGGCCGGGCGGTCATCCAGGCGGGCATGGACTTTGCCGACGCGGATCTGCAGCCGCCCCTGTACTTTAAGACGACGGACGAAATGCTGCGGGAATTTGCCTACCTGGGGCCGGAAAAGGCCCGGGAAGTGGTCGTCACCAATCCCCGGAAGATCGCGGAGATGGTGGAGAATATCAGCCTCTTCCCGAAGCACCCCAAGGGGGAGGATACCTTCCAGCCCTACTGGGACGACGCGGAGGACAATATCCAGCGGATGACCTGGGATACGGCGGAAGAGATGTACGGCTCGCCCCTGCCGGAGATCGTGGAAGCCCGGCTGAAAAAAGAGCTGAAGTCCATCGTGGGCTATGGATACTGCACGCTGTACAATATTGCGGAGCGGCTGGTTTCCCGCTCCCTGCGGGACGGGTATCTGGTGGGATCCCGGGGATCTGTCGGCTCCAGCCTGGTGGCACGGATGTGCGGGATCACCGAGGTCAACGCGCTGCCGCCCCACTATCGGTGCACCTCCTGCCGGAAGGGCTTTTTTGACGTGGACCGGAGCCGGTATCACGTTGGGGTGGATCTGCCGGACCGGGACTGCCCGATCTGCGGGCGGAAGCTGACCAAGGACGGGTTCGACATCCCCTTTGAGGTCTTTCTGGGCTTCGAGGGCGACAAGGTGCCGGATATCGACCTGAACTTCTCCGGGGAATACCAGAACCGGGCTCACCACTATGTGGAGGAGCTGTTCGGCCACGATCATGTGTTCCGGGCGGGGACCATTTCCGGCCTGGCGGACAAAACCGCCTACGGGTACGCCATCCATTATCTGGAGGAGAGAGGCATCCAGGCGGGCAACGCGGAAAAAACCCGGCTGGCGGCGGAATGCACCGGGGTCAAGCGCACCACGGGCCAGCATCCCGGCGGCATGGTGGTCGTGCCCCAGGAGTACGACATCTGCGAGTTTACGGCGGTGCAGCATCCGGCGGACGACCTGGAAAGCGATTTTACGACGACCCATTTCGACTTTAACTCCATGCATGACATCCTGGTCAAGCTGGACTGCCTGGGCCACGACGACCCCACCATGATGCATGAGCTGGAAATGCTGACGGGCGTCAACTTCAAAGAGGTTCCCCTGGACGATCCGGGGGTCCGGAGTCTGTTTACCTCCCCGGCCGCCCTGGGGGTGACAGAGGAGGATATCCTGTGCAATACCGGCACCTATGGGGTGCCGGAGTTCGGAACCGGTTTCGTCCGGGGCATGCTGCAGGAAACCCGCCCCTGCACCATGGAGGAGCTGCTGCGGATTTCGGGCCTGAGCCACGGCACGGACGTATGGCTGGGAAATGCCCAGGAGATCATCGCTTCGGGCACGGCGACCCTGAGCGAGTGCGTATGCTGCCGGGACGACATCATGAATTACCTGATGGAGCAGGGCGTCAAGCCCAAGCTGGCTTTCACGACCATGGAAAGCGTCCGCAAGGGCAAGGGACTGAAGCCCGAAATGGAGCAGGCCATGCGGGACGTGGGGGTGCCGGACTGGTTCATGGACAGCTGCAAAAAGATCAAATACATGTTCCCCAAAGGGCACGCGGTGGCCTATGTCACCATGAGCCTGCGGGTGGCCTGGTTCAAGCTCCATGAACCCCTTGCCTATTACTGTGCGTATTTCACCGTCCGGGGGGACGGCTTCGACGCGGGCACCATGATTCTCAGCCCGGATACCTGCCGGGAGAAGCTGAAGGGAATCCGCGATATGGACAAGCCCACCGCCAAGGACAAGGAAATTGCCACCTGCCTGGAGCTGGTGCTGGAGATGAATATGCGGGGGATCCGTTTCCTGCCGGTGGACCTGTACCGCAGCGACGTCAGCCGCTTCCGCATCGAGGACGGAAACATCCGCTGCCCCTTTACCAGCCTCAGCGGCCTGGGTGAGAGCGCGGCCATTCCGATCGTGCGGGCCCGGGAGCAGGGCCCCTTCCTGAGCATCGAGGACCTGAAAATCCGGGGCAAGGTGGGCAGCGGGCTGATCGAAATGCTGCGGGAGCACGGAGCCCTGGAGGGAATGAGCGAAACCAGTCAGGTCAGCATGTTCGGCTAAACGGCCCGGCGGCGCTTTCCCTGCCGCTCCGCTTACACAAAGCAGACCGGCGGATTCCCCTGAAAGGCGGATGGGCCTGAAGGGGAATCCGGCGCGGGTGTCGAAGACATAAAGCGTGCGGCCCGCGCGGAAAGGACCATGGCCATACGGCTCCGATACCGGGGCAGACGGAAAAGAGGGAGACAGGATCATGCACTCCATCATCAACTGGCGGAAATTCTTCTGGTCGGCGGCGCTGATGCTGGCTTTTTTTCTGGTACTTTTCCTGATCCTGAACGGGCGCGTCAGCCAGACCCGGGAACAGGAAAACGCGCTGCGGGCGACACTGACCCGGCTGGAAGAGGAGAACAAGACCATGAATGACGAGCTGGACCTGGTGGGGACGGAGGATTTTATCGTTACCAGCGCCCGAACGAATTACGCCTTCATGAACAAGGACGACCTTCGCTTTCAGTTCACCAATCCGGAGGCGCTTTACGCCTACACGAAGGAGGAGCTGAAAATTCTCATGGACGAGATGGCGGACTGATTTCCCCGAAAAACAGCCCGCCGGAAAGCCGCGGGCGGAGAAGGCGCAGAAACACAGGAGGCACGCATGCACAAGGCAGCGGTAATCGGGATCGGGTCCAATTCGGTACGCATGCTGATCGCGCTGATGGAGGAGGATGGGTTCACCCGGCTGACCCGGGATCGGGAGGGCACCCGCCTGTTTGCCGGGCTCGACGACGAAGGCAACCTGAGCCGGGAGAGCATGGAGAAGACCGTGGCCGCCGTCGCCCGCATGGCCGATTCCGCCCGGCGGATCGGCGCGGAGCGGCTGAGCATTTTCGCCACCAGCGCCTCCCGGGATGCCCGGAACGGGGCGGACTTTCTGGATCTGATCCGGGGGAAAACCGGGGTGGAGCCGGAGATCATTTCCGGAGAGGAGGAAGCGGTGCTCAGCTTTCTGGGCGCCACGGAGGTGGCCCCGGCGGGGGAATGCTGCGGGGTCATCGATATCGGCGGAGGCAGCACGGAGCTGGTGGTCGGCCAGGGGGCCCGCATCGATCTGGCCCTGTCCTGTCAGATGGGCGCCGTGCGGCTCTTCCGGCTGCTGCGGATCGACAGCGCGGCGGATATGCCCCCCGTGGAGGCCGCGGCCCGGGAAGTGCTGGCGGAAAAATGGCCGAAGGACTGGGAGAATATGCCGAAGACCTGGATCGGGACCGGGGGCACCTTTACAGCCCTGGCGGCACTGGTAAAGGGTATCCGGTGGACGGACCGCTCCTTTATGCACGGAACCTGCATTCCCCGGGAACGGATCCGGGAGCTGGGTCAGCAGCTTGCGGCGATGCCCGTTTCGGAACGGCTGAAACTGGAAGGCCTGCAGCCCAGCCGGGCGGATATCGTGGTCCACGGAATCTGCATTCTGCTGGGGGTCATGGACTTCCTGGGGATCGACCGGATCACGGTCAGCGAATACGGGAATTTGGACGGATACTTCCGGCGGGAATATGTATGACGGAAAGCCCGTGCGGAAGCGGCGCCGGGGATGATCCGGAAAGGGACCGGCGGGTGGAGAAAATGCGCATTCGGACAAAAGCCAGGCGCAGG
>CADBTC010000321.1 GCA_902797445.1 uncultured Eubacteriales bacterium
CGCGTTGATCGCGGTGATTTCCACCTTGGTGTAGGGCTGACGATGGCCCTGCGTCCGATGATAGTTCTTCTTGCTCTTGTACTTGTACACCCGGATCTTCTCGCCCTTGACCTGGCTGACTACTTTGCCTTCGGCCTTCGCGCCTTCCAGAACAGGATTGCCCACCTTGATATCCCCTTCGCCGCCAACCATCAGCACGTCGAAGGAAATCGCGGAACCCGCTTCCTGGTTCACTTTGTCGATATAGATCACATCACCCTGGGATACCCGATACTGCCGGCCGCCTGCCGCGATAATCGCATACATGGCTTGGCACCTCCTCATACATACTCGCCGGGATCAACGAGGTAGCGCGGATGCGCATTAAAAGAACCCCTCCCGAGCGGCTCACCTGCATAAGTTATCACGAAATCCAGGCGATGTCAAGCATTTTATTCGATCCGGAAGCTGCCAACCTGGTCGCTGACGCCGATGCCAAGAACCTCACAGGTTTCCCGGGCATTGGTTTTTCCGTCATACTTGCCGATCTGGTTCAGCTGCTTGCCCATGAAGATGACCACGGCGGTCTGCCCCCCGTCCAGATCGCAGGCTTCCACGCAGCCCGCCGCCTGGCACAGGAAGGCCAGCTGGGGCATGGTCACCCCTTCGCTGCGGCTGCCCAGCCGCCCCTCGCACATGATGTCCACATAGTGGCCGGGTTCGATCATGCCGAAAGCGTGCCGGGGGTTCTTGGCCCGGCTCTTGTCCGGATCCTGCACCCACTCGCTCAGATTGCCTTCCCGGATCAGATAGGGGCCGAAGCTGAACACCATATACGCTCCCTGATCCAGATAATCCTGGGCTTTCATATCCATGGAGGCGTGTACGTCGATTCTCCCGTCCTCGTAGAAGGCCAGGGTGTCCAGGTTCGGGAAGAAATTGGTGACCGGCTCCGTGTATCCCGCGTCGAAATAGACTTCCCGGTCCCGGATCTCGATGCCCACCGGATGCCCGTTCTTGCTGCCGACCCGATAGGTATAATAATCCCCGTTGCAGGCGAAAACCAGCTGATGTTTCTGCGCGTTGAGCGCCGCATCCACCCGGCTCTTTTTCCCGACGGCCTTCTCCGGGGTATACTCCACGTTCACCATCCGCTCCCCGGCTTCGATATCGCACAGGATGTCCGTTTCGAACCAGGTCAGCGGAAGGCTGCCGTCAAATTTCCGCTGGATGACCACCCGCAGCGTGGAGGAAATGTACACATAATATCCCCGGGCGTCATCCGTCCAGATGAATTCCCCGCTGTCCAGATAGCCCTTTTCGTTCAGATCAGGCAGGCCGGGCACCTCCGCCAGGCTCCAGCGGGAAGTTTTCTCCGGCTCCCGGATTTCTGCCAGATCCGCCTCCGGAATGTTTTCCAGGAAGTCCGTATGCTGCTGGTCCTCCCCGACCCGGCTTTCCGCCAGCCCGAAAACGTTGTTCTGATACTTGATGCCTTCCCGGTAGACGCTCTTCTCCTGATCGTCCTGGGTTTTGTGGAACAGATAGGCGTAATAGGCCAGCCCCATGCCCGTCCGGTTCCCCAGGTTTTCCATGGGCGCCGTCCAGTCGAAGGTGATCCGGCTGCTTCCGTATAAATGCAGATACAGCTTCTTCGGCTGCCAGTCCTCCGCCTGGCTGAATGCCTTCCGGCAGGCATCGGCGAGCATCATGCGCTGCCCGTTTCCGCCCTCGCCGCCTTCATCCGGCCCGATGATCACTTCCGGCCGCGTAGCGCTGATCACGCCCCCCAGCCAGCGAAGCAGCACCTTTTCCCCATTGCTCTTGTCAATCGTCTTGTAAGCGGACTTAACCCCCTTGGCCTTGGCGGTTTTAAAGCTCCCGATCACGGGATACTGCCGGTATCCCATGGACCACAGGCCGTTTAAAAACTCGCTTCGCCGGGTCGTATTGGCATAGCTCATCAGCGCGACCGCCGCGGTCCGGCCCCGCTCCACCGCATAGTAGGGAATGGCCCCGCCAAGGTACAGCAGCTCTTCCTCCGGATGGGCCACCACGAAGAGGAGATCGGATTTTTCCGGCGTGGGCTCCCACCGCTGGACCCATTCCGGAAGCCGGCCTTGCCCGAATACATAGACCTCGTTGAAGCCCATGGTCTGCTTTTCGCTGTCCGTCGCGTAAACCCGGACCGAACGAACCCCGTCCAGCGCGTAAAAGGCGTGAATATACTCCCCGCCCGGACAGAGGGTTTCCCACCCGCTGCCCCGGTTCACCTGGATCTCATAGGCCGGCATCCGCTGGAAGCACAGATACAGGCCGTAAATGTCCTCCCGGGATTCGATGGTCAGGTTCGGGTGCTTCTGGGATTTGCTTTCCCCGTAAGTGGTAAATTTCCGGTCCGTCAGGTTTTTCGGGTTCTTGAGTCCGGACAGCTCCATCGTGCATCCGGAGGTAATCTCCAGCGCGTCCTCTTCTGCCGCGGCGCCAAAGGCCGCCAGCAGCAGCGCCAGCATCAGAATGATTCCTGTCAGGATCCGTTTCATCATGCGGATTTTCTCTCCCTCTTTTTTCGCGGCGCTCCATTCTTTCCTTCGCAGCGTCGCGCCGTTTGAACGCAGTTCCCGGGGAATCCGTTTTCTGCGTCCGGAGCGTTTTTATTCGATATGCTCCAAGAAGTCCGTGTGTGTCTCATCCGGGCCCACCGTGGAGGCGTACAGCCCGAAGGTCGTATTGGAAAAGACGGTTCCCGTCTCCTCTACGGAAAGCACATGCCACTTCCCGCCGATTTTGATTTTCGCGTAGGTCTGGGTCACGTGCAGCTTATACGCTTCCTCCGCCAGCTGGATGCCCGTCTTTCCGCCCATACGCTCCAGCGGGACGGTCCAGTCGAACCGGGTCTGATTGCTTTCATCCCCATAGAGGTGAACGTACAGCTTTTTCACCTGCCAGGGGCCGTAGGCCGCCGCGGAATCCGCATATTTGGAAGCGTCCGCGGCCAGATCATAAGCCTCAACGGCGGCGTCTGCCATCATCTTGTGCTGGCCGTGCCCGTATTCGCCGTTCAGGTCATGGGTCACCACCACATCCGGCTGATGCTTCCGGTACATTTCGGTCACCCAGGTCAGCACCTTTTTCTTCCCCAGCCGGGAATAGGCATCCGCCAGCTTATTGCTCCAGGCATCCGAAAAGCCGCCGAACTCCGGATAGTGCCGGACGCCCAGCGCCCACAGCCCATTGAGCGCCTCACTTCTGCGGGTGCTATTGCTGTAGGACAGATAGGCGACCACGACCCGCTTCTGCTTTTCTGCCGCGTAGGTGGCGATGGCGCCTCCGTAGAACAGCAGCTCATCATCCGGGTGCGCGGAGAAAAACAGGATATCCGCCTTTTCTTCCGTCGGTTCCCAGCGCTGAACCCAGTCCGGAATTTCCCCTGCCCCAAAGACGAAGATCTCGTTAAAGCCGAACTTATGCTGACCCTCCTGGGTGGAGAGGATCCGCAGATCCATGGCCCCGTCAATCTCATAGAACGCGTGATGGAAGCGGGTATCCCCCTGGATGACCGTCTGCCACTCCGTGATGTACTGCTTCTCCGGCTCCGCCCATTCCGGCATGATTTCCTCTCCCGTTTCCGGGTCGATATACGCGGTGGGCTCCGGGGTGGGTTCCGGCTCCACCTCCACCTGAACCTGGACCTGGATCTCATAGGACTCCGGCAGCCGGCGGAAGCACAGATACAGGCCGTGGATGGGCTCCTGCGCGTGAATCACCACCCAGGGGTTTTGGGTTTTGGCACTGTCCCAGTAGCTGGTGTACGCCCGATCCGTCATCAGCTTATCGTTCCAGGTAGAGGAACTGAGCTTAATCGTGCATTCCTCCGTGATATCGTTCTGATCCCGGGGCTCCTCCGCCCCCGCTCCCGCGATGCCCAGCATCAGCAGCACCGCCAGCAATGCCAGTCCCAGCCTGCCCAGGTTCCGTCTGTTCAAAGGTTCTGCCCTCCGCGCTGTTAATTTACTCTGCTTCCCCGCTGTCCCCGCCGGCAGACGCGCTGCCCGGATGCGGCAGCTCCTCGAAATCCGGATCCGCCTCCGGCATATGCTCGCAGACCATCAGGAAGGCGTCCTCCCCGTTGTCCTCATAGTACCGTTTCCGTTTCCCGATGGACACGAATCCCGCCTTTTTGTAAAGGTGCTGGGCCCTTTCATTGCTGACCCTGACCTCCAGATCCGCCCAGGCGGCGCCCAGATTGCTGACATACTGCATCAGCGCCCCGATCAGCTTTTCGCCGTATCCGTGGCCCCGCTCCTCCTCCGCGACAGCGATGTTGGTAATGTGGCATTCATCCAGCACCACCCAGGCCCCCGCGTATCCGATGACCTTTCCCGCCTTTTCCGCCACCAGGTACCGGGCACACACGTTGACGGTCACCTCCCGCCGGAAGCTCTCCTCGCTCCAGGGCCTGGCAAAGGTGGCCTTCTCAATCGCGGCCACTTCCTCCACGTCCCGCTCTTCCATGCGGCGAATCGTTATCTCATCCACGGCGCATGGCCTCCAGCAGCTTCTTGTTTTTCTCCGCGTTCGGGGGGCGCAGGTAGGTTTCCTTCAGGTGCAGATAATCCGTCATTTCACCCTTGCGCTGGGCCAGAATGCCCGCCGCCGAGGGCCGCAGATAGCGGAAGGGCCCGGCCGCGAACAGAGCCCTGTCCCCCATCCGTTCCGCAATACGCTGCCTGTGGACCTCGGCCCCGTCGCCGCAGAAAAGCAAAGGGCCCTCGTCCATCCGCTCGGCCCGTTCCAGGAATTCGGAGAGGGCCAGAGGGGTATTCGGCATCAGCCGCTCACCCTGCCGGAAGATTGCGCCGTAGACCTGTCCGGCCCGGGCGTCCTGCAGAGGGCAGATGAGCCCGGGAAAGAGGCCGGCGCCCGCCCCGAACGCCAGGGTCTCCAGGGCATCCACCCCGATACAGGGCTTTCCGCTGCCATGGGCCAGCGCTTTCACCGTTGCCACGCCGATCCGGATGCCGGTGAAGCTTCCCGGACCCGTGACCACCGCCAGGGCATCCAGATCTGACAGGCGCACCCCCGCCCGCTCCAGGCAGCCTTCCACCATGGGCATCAGGCTGACGCTGTGGGTATTCCGGTTCTGGCAGGTCATTTCGCTCAGCACCTTTTCCCCGTCCAGCACGGCCGCCCCGCAGACCGGACCCGATGTATCCGCAACCAGCAGTTTCATGCTTCTTCTCCGTCCCCGAAGGAAAGCGCACGGAAGGTCCCATGCCTGGTCAGGCGGAAACGCCGCTCCGTCTCGCTTTCCGGTTCGATTTCAATCATCAGGAAATCCGCCGGCAGGGCTTCCGGAGCCTGCCCCGGCCATTCCACCAGCGCGATTCCGTCCCCGCCCGTCAGATATTCCTCCATCCCCATTTCGTACAGTTCCTCCGGGCTTTCCAGCCGGTACCAGTCAAAATGATACAGGGGAAAGCGGCCGGAGCTGTATACATTCAGGATGGTAAAGCTGGGGCTGGTGACGCGTTCCCGCACCCCCAGCCCCCTGGCAATGCCCCGGGCCAGTTCGCTCTTGCCGGCGCCCAGCGGGCCTTCCAGCAGGATCACATCCCCGGGACGCAGTTCCTCCGCCAGCTGTTCTCCCAGCCGGCGGGTTTCCTCCGCGCTGCCCGATCTCATGCCTATGCTGTCCTTTCCGCAGCCTGGGCCGCTCCGTCTCCTTTCTTCGGGGACATGCGGCCCGATTCGCGCGATTCCTTATCCGCGCGCTGATGCCTTACAGCGCGATCCGGTCCGCCCCGAAGGGCCGGACGTTCAGCACATGGCAGGCGCCGGCACCGAAGGTCTTGTCCATTTCCGCCGTAAAAGCCTCCACCTGGGCGCTGGGCACAAAGTTCAGCGTCGTGCCCGCAAAGCCGCCTCCGTGAATGCGCCAGGCGCCGTCCTTATCCAGCATGCTTTCCGCCATGCAAAGGGCCAGGCTCAGGCTCTGGTCCGCGTTCGTGGCATAGATGTTCTGCAGATACATGAAGGAGGACCGTCCGCTTTCCCGGATCAGCTGCAGGAAATCGCCGATCCGGTCTTCCCGGAGGGCGGCCACCTGCTGAGGGACCCGATCGTTTTCCCGCACGAAATGGAAAGCCCGCATAACCGCCCGGTCGGACACGGCCCGCCGCAGCTCCCCGGCCTTATCCAGCAGGTCCCGTTCCGTGATACCCCGCAGGGTCTTTTGCCCGAAGCAGGCCGCCACGGCTTTCATCTCCTGGGGGATGGCCGCGTAATGGTCCGTCAGGTCCGCGTGGCTTCCGCCGGTCCCCACGACCACCAGCGCATAGCCCTTCCGGGCAAAATCGTACTGCAGCGCTTCCACGCGGGGATTGGCGTCGTCCGCGAAATCCACCGTCACCAGCCCGCCGGCGGCGCTGGCCATCTGGTCCAGCAGGCCGGAGGGCTTGCCGAAATGCAGGTTCTCCGCCCGGCGGCTGATCTGCGCCCGCTGCACAAAGGGCATCTCAAACTGGTTAAACAGCCCGTCAAACACCCCCGTCAGCATCACTTCCACCGCCGCGGAGCTGCTCAGCCCGCTCCCGCCGGCCACCGTGGAGGTCACCGCCGCGTCAAACCCGCCGATACGGTATCCCGCCTGCTTCATGCCGTCCGCTACGCCCCGGATCAGGGCCGCGGTCGTGCCCTCTTCCTCTTTCCGGGGAGCGGTATCGCTCAGGTCGATCTCCAGGGCCGGATAGCCCTCGCTGTTAAAGCGGACCCGGCTGTCCTCCCGGGGCGCGGCTGCGCACAGGGCATCCAGGTTCACGCTGGCCGCCAGCACGCGCCCGTTGTTATGATCCGTATGGTTGCCGCCGATCTCCGTCCGCCCCGGCGCGCTGAAAAACGCCGCTCCTTCCCGCTCCCCGAAGAGGGAGTGGAAACGATCCAGCAGCTGCGCGTACCGGGCCTGCTGCTCCCGCAGGATGCTCTCTTCCGCGCCGTACAGCGCCCGCAGATGGTTTTCCGTGTCAAGCCGATGCAGGGTTTCCGTCTTTTCCGTCAGCCAGCTCATGTGATTGCACCTCATTCAATGTATATATTTCTGCCACAGATCGATCATATCCGTCAGGCCCCGTTCCTGAACCCCGTTCTGGAATGCGGCCCAGTTTTCGTCGCTCAGTTCCAGGTCCCCGGTCACGAAGCACGCCAGCTGCTGCTCCGCGTAGGGCGCGATTCTTGCCTGCAGCTCCGCTGCCTTCTCCTCATCCTCCCGGCTCAGGTAAACCAGCGGGAAAGGCATTTCCGCATGCTCCCGGCCCCGCATCATTTCATCAACCATCCGCCGGGTGGATTCATCGATATACCGCTGCTGGAAGGAGACGCTGATCACGCCGGGGGCTGCGCCTCCGTTTGACAGGGTGCTGCCCGGCACGACCGTATTCGCGACCGTATCCAGATCCGCGATCCAGTCCCAGCTGCCGTCCTCGTTCACCAGGTATTCTTCCCCTTCCCGACCCACCTGGAGCAGCAGGCTGCCTTCCTGTGTATACAGCCTGTTTACCCAGGAAACGAGCTTTTCCGGCTCCTTGCAGGCGCTGGTGATTGCGAAGGTGCCCCGGGTCACGCTGCCCAGCAGGTCCCGATAAACCGTTTTCCCGTCAAAAGAGAGGGCGGGCAGCACGCTGTACTGGTCCAGGGCAGCGGATGGCACCACCGTCAGCGGGGTGCTGGAAAGAATCACGCCGTAGGGGACAGCTGCGTTGCTGTCCGTAATCTGGCGCAGGGTATCCATCGTCACGAATCCCTGGTGATCGATCAGATTCTCAGCCCACAGCTGATGCAGCCAGGTCAGAAAATCACGGTATCCATCCGTCAGCAGACCGGAGGATACCTTCCCGTCCCGGACGTGGATATAATAGTCATTGTCGTTGATCCCGAAGGCGTGGCTGAGGAATCGCAGCTCCCACATGCCGATGAAGGCCAGCGGCACTTCGTCGCTCTTCCCGTTCCGGTTGGGATCCCGGGTTTTGAAAGCCCGCAGCACCTCCGTCAGCTCGTCCGCCGTCGTCGGCATCTCCAGCCCCAGGGCGGTAAGCCATCTGGTGTTGATCCACATGAGCTCATTGTTCGGCAGCTCATTGACCGTGGGCAGGGCGGGAATGGATCCGTCCGCCAGGGTGACGGCCGCCATCACCTCCGGCTTTTCCTGCATAAGCGCCCACAGATCCGGCGCAGCGGTCTCCAGATAGGGTTTCAGGTCGATGATCACGCCGGCCGCCGCCATATCCCGGATCTCCCCTGCGTTCAGCTCCGCTTTGAACAGCACGTCCGGCAGATCCTCTCCCTCCAGGATGGCCCTTTTCCGCTGCTTCCAGCTTTCCGCATCGGTGTGCTGCCGGAATTCGAACGCGATCCCGGTCTCCTCCTGCATCCGCTGGAAAAACAGGTTGGTCTCCCAGTCGTGGTTGGCGTCGTCATACCCTTCCATCAGGAAATCCGGCGCATGCTGCCCCTCTCCCCCTGCCGGAAAAGCCGGCGCGGCAGCCAGGATCAGGATTGCGCAAAGCAGTGAAACCAGCTTTTTCATGATCATCGGATCCTCCTCGCGAACAGCAGTCTCCGGGTTCTGACAAAAGCCCGCCCCGAAGGGCGGTCTTCCGCGTATCCTCCCACATGGCTGCCGCGACTCATTATACCAGAGGAAAAAACGGAAAGCAACCGGAGTTTATATCGCAAAAACACCCGCCCCGGACCCGAAGCGGGATGAAATCTCTCGCTCCGGCCGGGACGGGCCTTTGATGCGTCATCCTTCGGTCATCCGGTCTTTTCGCCGGGTTCTCCCCGCCGTCCTTTGGCGGCCTGGTTCGTTCCTTCGTTTTTCAGGGCGTCGTCCATCAGGGGTTCGCCCGCAGGTACTCGCTGAGCAGGCCGTTCAGGTCCTCCTCCAGCATTTCCGCGGCCTCCTCCGGGGACAGATCCTCCTCCAGCATGTCGGACACATCGTTCTGGATGGCATAATAGAAATCGGCGGCGGGTCCCACCGTAACGCTGCGCATGGAAGCCGGCGTCTCCTTCAGCTGAGACAGCCCTACTTCATACTGGGGATACGCGGCGATCAGGTTCTGCCAGATTTCCTTTTCCGCTGCTCCCGTGTTGCCGGGCAGATAGCCGGTACCCGCAGCCAGCTTCGCCTGCACCTCCGGCCCCGTCAGCCAGGTCATCAGCGTCCAGGCGGCCTCCCGCTTCGCCGCGTCCGTGCCGAACATCACCAGGCAGCTGCCGGACACCGTCGCCCCCGCGGAGGCTTCCTTGTTCACCTTCGGATAGGGTGCAGCTCCCAGCTCAAACCGTCCGCCGATTTTGTCCAGCAGGGCCGAAACCTTGGAGCTCGACTCGGTCAGGATCACCTGCTGCCCCGCGGCGAATGCATCCAGGGAGCCGGCAGAATTGTCCAGGGCGCCGGTCTGATACAGGGCTTTCCACTCCCGCAGGAAGGTGACGAGCGCGCCGTTTTCCACGCAGCTCAGCGCGGCGGCCGTACTTTCCGTACCGTTATGCCCGTCCACCAGGTCGCTGCCCAGCTGACCCAGCCAGTTGGCCAGGGTCGGCGTGTTGGGCAGGCAGGCGTAGATCGTCAGCTTCTGTCCCTCCGCAGTGGTTTCGGGCAGCAGGCCGGCCAGTGCGCCGATCTGGGAAAGGGTCTCCGGCGCCGCGACGCCCGCGGCATCCAGCAGGGTTTTATTGTAATACATCAGGGTCGTGGAGGTCGCAAAGGGCAGGCCCAGCTGTGTTCCCGCCAGATTCCAGTTCTGCATGGCCGGAGACAGCATCGCGGAAAGATCCGCTTCCGGATGATCCTGAAGGGCCATGTCCACCGTATAGGCGGTTTCCGCCGACGCGTAGGGCACCTTGCCCGTGGCGTCGATCTGCATCACATCGGGCAGCGTGTCGACCTGTCCTGCCGCCAGGATGCTGTTCATCTTCATCGTGGCATCGCTGTATTTGCCCTGGAACACGGCATCCACATGGATCCCCCGCTCCTTGCCCACGGTATCGTTAAAGGTCTGGATGAATTCATCCATCAGCGCACCCGCACCTTCCGACATGGAGTGCCAGAGGGTGATGCTGGTTTCCGCCGCGGCGGACGCCGTCAGCAGAGCTGTCAGGAGCAGGGCCAGAATGAGCATTTTGCCTGTTTTCATGATCAATAACCTCCTTTGAAATGTCGTAACTGTTTTATTTAATGCGGACTGATCAGGCGCTTTGCGCCAGTTCCGCGGTCACCCAGTCCGGGCCCTTCAGGAAAGAAGCGGCCCGTTTTCCATGGCCCGGGAGACGAACCGGCGCAGCGCGGCGTAGAAAAGCATGGCCGGCAGCATGACCACCGCGGCTCCCGCCAGCATCACCTCGTAATTCGTCCCGTCCACAGTGGTCAGCATGGTCAGCCCCACCTGCACCGTGCGCATCTCCGGCCGGTTCGTGACCAGCAGGGGCCACAGATACGCGTTCCACTGGGTCAGAAAGCTTTGCAGAAACAGCGTCATCAGCAGCGGGGAGGCCGTTGGCGCCAGGATGGAGACCAGAAAACGCAGGTCCCCGCATCCGTCCAGCATCGCCGCCTCCCGCAGCGCTTTGGGCGAGGTTAAAAAATGCTGCCGCAGCATGAACATCTGGGACGCCCCGGCAAAGCTGACGATCCCCATGCCCACATAGGTGTCAATGAGCCCCATCCGCGACACCGTCTGATAGTTGGCGATGGTCAGGGTGTCCGGGGGCATCATCATGGTCCCCAGCAGCAGAAAGAAGCAGGTCCTGTGGCCCGGAAAGTCGAAAAACACGAACGCGTAGGCGGCGAGCACCGCCAGGACGAGGCGGACGGCGCTGGTCATCGTCGCCATCACAAAGGAGTTCCAGTAATAGCGCCCCATGGGGGCCTGGGCAAACACCCGGGTGAAATTCTCCGTATTCCGAAAGCTGTTCGGCAGAACCGTAGGCGGCCAGGCGGCGAATTCCTCCGGCGTTTTAAACGCCCCGCAAACCCCGTAAAACACGGGAAACAGCACCAGCAGGGCCATCAGGAGCGCCAGCAGATCCAGCGCCGTCAAAGCGGCGGCCCGTCTTTTCTTTGTCACTGATAATGCACCTTCCCTCTCTCCGTCGTGAAAATCAGCAGGGTAAAGAGGAGGGTCAGCCCAAAGGATATCAGGCTGACGCAGGCGGCCAGGCTGTAGTTGGAGGAACCGTACCCGGAAGTATACATGAGGTAGATCAGGGTCATGGTGCTGCGGGCCGGTCCGCCCTGGGTCAGAATCAGCACCGGCCCGTTGGTCATCATGGCCTGGACCGTATTGGTGCACACCACATAGAGAATGGTCGGAGAGATCAGCGGAAGCTGCACCGAAAACAGCAGCCGCAGCGGGCCGGCGCCCTCCAGCGACGCGCTGTCCGTCAACTCCTTCGGAACGGCCCGAAAGGCGGACAGAAACAGCAGGTAGTTGAAGGCGATGCCCATCCAGACCGTCATGATCAGAATGGCAGGCATCGCCCAGTGCCGGTCCGTCAGCCAGCCCACATTCAGCCCCAGGCAGTAATTCACATACCCGACCGTCGGATTCAGCAGCACCCGGAAAATCATGGCGACGCTGGCCATGGAAACCGCCATGGGCAGGGCAAAGAGCGTTTCCGTCAGCGGGGAGAGCCTGCGGCGCCCCGCCGTCATCCAGGCCAGCAGCAGCGTAAGCGCCAGGGTCACAGGGACGTTAACCGCCGTCAGAACCAGCGTATTGCGCAGAGCAGCCGAAAACTCCCTGCGGGAAAAAAGATAACGGAAATTCTCCAGCCCTGCGAAGCCCGTGATGTCCCCCCGGAAATTGACGGTACAGAAGCTCTGCACCGCCGTCTGAAGAAAGGGCCAGTACTGGAAAAGGAAGGCGAAGACCGCCATGGGCAGCAGGAACAGCCATCCCTTCGACACCCGCTCCCCCGGCCTGCGCACCCTGTCCCGGCGTTTCGCCGCCTGCATCTGCATAAAAAAACCCCCTGAAGCATACTCCAGGGGGATCAACGTCTTCGCACGTTCTTCTTCCATCCAGACTTTACTGTCGGCTCCGGAGTCTCACCGGATCATGCCTTTCGGCTCGCGGGCTGTACCGCCGGTAGGGATTTTCACCCTGCCCTGAAGAAATGCTGTTCAATTGCGGTGGCAGTATAACATGGATGAAGCGCCCCGTCAAGCATCAAATGGGGCGCTTCGTCCGATCGTTTCCAGCGGTTTCCGGCTGACCGGCCGCGATGGAAAGCTTATTTTTTCCTTTTCAGGAATCCGGGCACGCCGTGGCTGTCCACCGTCATGGCCTGGGTCTGGGGAACCGGCGCGAACCCTCCGGTCACCTGCCCATTGTTGTTAAAAGCAGGCTGATAGGGCTGCTGGGCCCCGGTGTTCTGGAAGATCTGGCCCTGTCCGTAGGGCACGGGTTCCTGGGCCGGCTGCTGCTGTGCGCCCGCCGTCTGGAAGGGGCGCGTCTGCTGGGGAACTCCCGGCTGGGCCTGCTGATAGCTGAAGCCCGTCTGGAAGGAGCCCGCATTCATGCCCCCGGGCACGCCCATGCTGGCCCGGGACGTCCCCATGAAGGTGGGCGTCTCGCCGGTGGCGCTGAAGGGAGAAGCCGCAGCGGATCCGCCCGTGAAGGGGGATGCGGGCTGGGCCGTTTCCGCGCCCCGGTTGAGGCTGGAAGTGCCGAAGCTGCCGAAAAGCCGGTCATGCTCGATTTCCCGGGGCTTTCTCGCCGGCTCCCGGGCCGGGAAGGGCGTCTTCTCAAATCCGGTGGCGATCACGGTGATGCGTACGTCGTCGCCCATCTTCTCGTCGATGCCAGCGCCGAAGATGATATTGGCATCCGGATCCGCGGCTTCCATGATCAGGTTCGCCGCCTCATTGATATCCACGATGGAGATGTCTTCCCCGCCGGTGATATTGATCAGCACCGCCCGGGCTCCATCGATATTGGTCTCCAGCAGGGGGGAGGAAATGGCGTTCTTGGCCGCATCCACCAGCTTGTTCTCGCCGCTTCCGGTGCCGATGCCCATATGGGCCATTCCGCCAGACTCCATCACGGTCTTCACGTCCGCGAAGTCCAGGTTGATCATGGCAGGCACGGCGATCAGGTCGCTGATGCCCTGAATGCCCTGCCGCAGCACGTCGTCGGCGATGCGGAAGGCTTCCACCATGGTGGTTCCCTTGTTGACCACCTGC
>CADBTC010000322.1 GCA_902797445.1 uncultured Eubacteriales bacterium
CCAGCAGGGAGGGATCCACCTCGCATTTTAATAACATTTTCCGCCCGAAGCGCTTTTCAAGCTTCGTCCGGAGAGCCTCCCGCTCCGCCTCCGTCAGGGGCACGGCGGACGTGACCAGGGCTTCGCTTTCCCCCCGCTGCTCCCGCTGCAGGTCCCGGTATTCCCGGATCATTTCGGTCATGCTCCGGGCATGGCCCCGGGATACCATCATCCGCAGCAGCACCAGCTCCGAGAAGGGAATCTTCTCCTGAAAAGCCTGGCTCAGCGCGTCCATCCGCGCCTCCCGGGGGATGGCGGGGCTGGACAGCAGCTGCAGAAACCCGGGATTTTCCTCCAGGGCCTGCTCCACCGTTCCCAGTCCCTCCGCGAACGCCTCGGGCTGATCCGCCTCCAGCGCCAGCGAAAACAGCGCCTCGGCATATTCTCTGCTCGTCTTTGTCATCTTCCGTTACCCATCCAGCTCCTGCAGGAAGGAGTCGATCAGCTCCCGATGGTCCTCGGGCCTGATTTCACGCTCCAGCAGCTTCCCGGTCAGCTGAGCGGAGACGTCGGCAATCTCGTGCTTCATGTCTTCCTCCGCCTTCTTCTTCTCCAGCAGCGCGTCGGCCTCCGCCTGGCGGCGGATCTCCTGAGCCCGCTCCCGGGCCTCGGTTTCGATCTCGCTGCCCCGGCGCTCGGCGTCCCGGGCCGCCTGGGAAATCATCTGATCCGCGGTCTGCTTCGCAGCGGCCATGGCGGCGGCATAGTTCTTCCGGTTCTCCTCCGCCTCCGCCTGAGCCTTCTCCGCCCGGGCATAGGATTCGTCAATGGCCTCCCGCCGGCCGTCCAGCACCTTCCTCACCGGTTTGAAAAGGAATTTTTTCAAAATCCAGGTCAGAATGGCCAGGTTCGCCAGGGAGATCAGGATCTGCCAGATATTGACAGAAATAATGCTCAGTGACTGCATCTTTCGCTTCTCCTCTTCCGGATCCCGGCCGGGCCGGGCGAAAGCAATCCTTACTTCAGAGCCAGAACCGTCTCCTTCAGCACGCCGGAGAAAATGCCGGGCGCCACGAAGATCAGCAGAATACCGATGATCAGGCCGTACAGACCGGTCGTCTCCGCGATGGCGCAGCCCATGATCATGGTGCTGGTCACGTCGGACTTCGCCTCAGGCTGCCGTCCGATCGCCTCGCAGGCCGCGGCCACCGCCTGGCCTTCGCCGATACCCGGGCCGATACCCGCGATCAGCGCGATGCCGGCGCCCACGCCGCACAGTCCCAACATGATACCCATTGCCAGTTCAACCATTTTCTTTTCCTCCTGTTTTTCTTTGGGATAGGCCGGCCCGGTTTCCGTCCGGATGCGGGCCGGCGGTTTTCCTTTACGCTTTTGACACGGCGGCCCGCCGTTTCCGGGCTTCCTTCTTCGCCTGCCGCTTCTCCCAGGCTTCCTGGGGGAAGGACCCGGAAACGTTCAGCATCGTCAGCATGGCGAAAATGAACGCCTGCATCAGCCCGCTGAACACGTCGAAATAGATGCTCAGGACTGCCGGCAGACCGATCTGCAGCAGCGGGATCTTTCCGATCACCGGGATCCACCCCAGCACGGTCCTGCTCAGCCCCCGCAGCGCGGTTCCGATCAGGGCCGCGATGACGGCTCCGCTCATGACGTTGCCGTAATGACGGAAGGCCATGCTGACCGGCAGGGAGAACTCGCTGATGAAGTTCATCGGGGTGAAGACCGGAATCGGCTCCGTGAAGCCCTTCAGGTAGTTCAGGAAGCCGCCCTGCAGCTTCGTGTACGTTACCAGGGCGAATACCAGGATCGCCCATCCGGCCGTCACGTTCACGTCCCCCGTCGGGGCGAAGAGCCCGATCAGGCAGCTGAGGCTGGACAGCGCGGACAGCGCCATGATGGCGGCGACCAGGTACTCGTACCCGGCGTACCGTTCTCCCATGTTGGCGTTCACCAGGCCCTCGCACTTCTCCACGATCCATTCGGCCGCCAGCTGGCGCTTGCACACCGC
>CADBTC010000323.1 GCA_902797445.1 uncultured Eubacteriales bacterium
CCGACGTCTTCCGAACCGCCGCGTGAAAGCGGAACCCGCGTCCTGCGGTCCGCTCCCGGGCTATGCGCACCGGCCTGCCCGGATCCGGAAGAGGGCTTGAAACAGACCGGATCCTGTGATATAAAGAGCTGTAAGCCATCAGGTTTAAGGAAGATCCGGTTGACGGCGCCGGCTGCGCGGCGTGCCCGCCCGGCCGGGGCAGCGTCAGGCGGAGATCATATTGGACTGTTCGGAGGGTCAGGATGTCAGACCGTAAAGTCAAGGTGGGCAGAATCGAGAAAATACTCATGGACGAGCGGTTCATGACCATCACCTGCGTTTTTGTTGTCCTCTCAAGCCTGCTTTCCCTGTTTTTCAGCTTTCGGGAAGGGGATTCCTTCAGCGTCTTCGGGCTGCTGATCAAAGCCGTCACGGCCGCGGGGATGTATCTGGCCTTTCATTATTTCAAATGGGATGTGGCCAAGGGCCTCATGGGCGGCGTTCTGTTCTGCCTCATGTATCAGGAGGCCTATGTGGTCTTTGTCAGGCTGTGGGGCGAGCAGAATTTTGACACCTACCTGACAGCCGGCATCGAAGGAAGCCTGTATCTGGCGGGCGCCAGCATGAATTTTGTCATGACCGTGATCATCACGGTTAATCATTTTATGATCAACTATGCGACCCAGGGCAGCCCTAAAAACATGATTCTCAGCCAGATCAGCATCCTCTTTAAGTTTCTGGTATACATCCTGCTCGTCTTTGCCAACCGCAGGCTGACCATTTCCCAGGCCATGCAGTGGAACAATTCCCTGCAGTACCTCACGGACAGGGCCCTGCTGCTGCTGCTCGTCGGAATCGAAGCGCAGTTCAATTCCTTCAACATCATGCGCCAGGATCTGCTGAAGGCAAAGCGGGAAAGGAGGCAGGGCGAATGAGCATCAGAGAACGTTTCTCGGGCATCTGGCTGATTTCCATGACGCTGCTGGCCCTGCTTGCGTATACCGTTTTCTTCGTGGCCCAGATGTGGCTGAACCTCCTGTTCGCCCTGTATCTGGCGCTGGTGATTCTGCAGGGAGCCGCGCTGGTGATCTACATGTGGGGCCCGGAAAAGCTGAAAGCCAGGCCAAGGAAGATACTTTACCGACTTCTGTACGCTTCCTCTTTTCTGGTCGTTCCCTGCTTCATTTTTATTTTTACCGGGCTGGTTTCCCAATATCATGTCCGGATCCCGGACGCCATCGACGCGCAGGGGATGCCGGCTGCGGAGATCCTTCCGATGGAGGAAACCACCGTTTACAATACCGGGACAGTCTATGTCATCTTTCCGGAATACGGCAGGATTGACCTGGTCTGTGAACATCGGCCCCCGAAATCGGATGCAGCCATCACCTGGTGCAGCGGGGCGGCCTTTCAGCATACCGTGAGCATCGGCTTTACCCAGGAAAACGTGGAAGGAGATCACGCGGTCAGCGGCGTTCTGTACGAAAGCCCGTACAACAAGAAATCCTTCGGTGCCTTCACCTTCGCGGACGGGAAATTCTCCTTTGCCTTCGACGACGCTCCCGGAGCCGTCCGGAAAGCCGCGGAGGCGGGCGGAAGCGGATTCATGCAGTTTGCTCTGATTCGGGGCGGCCGGACCGTCATGGACTTTGACCGGCCCCGGGCCAGATGCTACCGGACGCTGGCGGAGCTGAACGGGAATGTCTGTATCATCGACTCCGTCAATATGCTGCATTTTGACGCATTCATGGCAGAGCTGCACCGCCTCGGGGTGACCAACGCGCTGTACATGGACATGGGCGCCGGATGGAATTATTCCTGGTACCGGAACGCAGCAGACAGGGTGGTAACGCTCTTCGGGCTGCCTGTGCCCTGGTCCCATAACTGGGTTGTTTTCAGGAGATAACCCTGCATATTGCCGAACCGATTCAGCAGCTGACTGAGCAGGCCATCCAGGCTGAAAAAAGCGCCTCCCCTGCCAAAGGCGGATGAAGGGAGGCGCATTTTCATTTCTGTTTATTCCTGTTCAAATGTGATGCAGCGGCCGGGCACTTTTACATTATAGGGCTCATTCGCGTACAGGTGGCTGCGCAGCATGAGCCCCAGAATGTTCCGGGCGTTCCGCTCCAGATGGGCCCGGGTGATGATACCCTCCTTCAGCCCTTCCAGGATGCGCAGGTAGTCCGTTTTTTCGCCAGGCTCGATCAGGTCGTTCTGCGCCTTGACACACAGGGCCGCATCGGATTTCCCGTACTTCCTTACCGACAGGGCGGACAGGGTGCTGCTCAAGTCGCTGGTGGTCAGCCAGTCGGTCATCACCATCCCCTGGAAGCCCCATTCATCCCGCAGCAAATGAGTGACGGAATCTTCGTTGTTCGCGGCGTGCGTCCCGTTCACCAGGTTGTATGAAGTCATCAGGGACATGGGCTGGGCTTCCTCCACCACAATGCGGAAGTTCCGGCTGTAGATCTCCCGGATCGCCCGCTCGGAGATATGGGAGTTGGTAAACATCCGGTTGTCCTCCTGGTTGTTCGCCAGGTAATGCTTTACGGTCGTGCCGTATCCCGGGTGGCGCTGCACGCCCTTCGTGTCCGCGGCGGCGCATTTGCCGGAGAGCAGCGGATCCTCTGAATAATATTCAAAGTTCCGTCCGCAAAGCGGATTCCGATGAATGTTCATCCCCGGTGCCAGCCACAGGGACGCGCCGAAAGCTTCCATTTCGCCGCCGACCAGGTCGCCCATCTCCTCGATCAGCTTCAAGTCCCAGGAGGAGGCCAGGGTCATGGCAATCGGGATCGCCGTCAGGTACTGATAATGCCGGATCCCCTTCGCGGGCGGGTCCCCGCCGCCGGTCATGCCGCCCAGGCCAATGGCTGTGCCATCCTCCTGTTCGATAAATTCCGGCGTCAGCCGCAGTCCGGCGGGACCGTCGCACAGCTCCATCTGCTTCAGGCCGTATTTTTCGGCCAGCTTGCCCGTCGTCTCCCCTGCCGATCCGGGCAGCGCTTTGGATGCCGAACCGATGACATTGCCGAAGCCCACATTATCCACGGAGTTTCCGACCATCAGGTATGCCAGATCCTCGTCTGACATCCGGGCAATAAAATCATCCAGCGATGCCTTGCCGGCTGCCACATCGTCAAAGGGAATCACACCCTCCTTTCGTTCCAGAGGCGCCGTGAGCTCCGCATAGGAGGCTTCCTTCGTCTCGATAGCGGCGGGATCCAGCGTCAGCCTGGGTGCCGAGGCGATTTCCGCCTCATCATCCGCAGCCCATCCAGGCTTGCCCGCAGGCTGAATCTCTTCCATTTTTCCCGCCGGATCCGCAAACAGATGGTTCACCTTTTCCACGATAACCCGCTCCGGCAGGGTCACCACCGCGGCCACATGGGTGTTCCGGGAGCTGTTGCCGACCCGGATGATATAATCCCCGTCCGGCAGCGCCCATGCCCCGTGATTCACGCAGAAGCTGGCCATGGACACAGCTTTGATGCGGATTTTCAGCGTCTCTTCTTCGCCCGGCTTTAATTCCCCGGTCTTGGCAAAGCCCCGCAGTTCCTGATAGGGTTTCACCGGGCCCTTTTCCGGGGCGGAAACGTAGACCTGCACGGTTTCCTTTCCGCAATATGTATCCCCGATGTTCTTTACCTTCGCACAAACCAGGATATCGGCCCCCTCGACCGCCGCGCCTGCCGGCGTGATCTCAAAATCCGTATAGGCGCGCCCAAAGCCGAATTCGTAGGCCGGCTTTACATCAAAGGTATCGAAATACCGGTATCCCACGAAAATGCCTTCCGTATAGTATTCATCGCTTACATCCCCATCATTGCCGCTGAAGCCCGCAGAGGAGGGATAATCCATATAATTCTCCGCCCACGTATCCGTCACCTTGCCGCTGGGAATCGCCTTTCCCGTCAGCAGATCCGCCACCGTCAGCCCGGTGATATTCCCCATTTGACCGATCAGCACCACCGCGCCGATCCCGGGAATCTCCCGCAGGGGCTTCGTATCGATGACGCCGCCCACGTTCAGCAGGATAATCAGCTTTTTGTATTTTTCCGCCAGGAAACGGATGTTCCGAATTTCCATATCAGACAGCAGGTAGTCCCCGGGTTCCGCCTTCCGGTCCTTTCCCTCGCCGCTGTTCCGGGCCAGGACGTAGACCGCCGTATCAGCATCGGAATTGCGGACATCCTCCTCCGTGATCTCCACCAGGGCTTTGGGGCTCAGCGGATTCAGAACGATCATCATCCGGGCGGCTTCCCTGGGCTGTCCGGCAGCAACAGCCGCGTCGATCATCGCCTTTTCGTAGGCTTCCTCTTCCGCCTGCTTTACCTGCTCCTGCCTGTCCATCCACGCCTTCGTGGTGACAGTGAACCCTTCCCGCCGCAGTCCTTCCTCGATAGTGATTGTCTCCCGCACGTATACATCCCCGGAGCCGGTACCGCCCTTGACGGTTCCCCGGGCGCCATTCCCGAACAGGGCAATATTCCCTTTTTGTTTAAGGGGCAGCGTGCCGTCGTTTTCCAGCAGTACCATGCAATCGCCCGCGATGGCCCGAACCCTGGCCTGATTCCGAATCTCCCGCTCCGTAACCTCCGGAGATGTGGGGGCTAAAAACCTGGATATCTGCATTCTTTTTCCTCCTGTTCCCGCTTTGGGGGATTTTTTTATATTTTACCGGAAATGCGTCCTTTCCGCAATCCTCTTTTCCTTCTGCGTTTTCGCGGAGAGACGCATACACTCCGGTTTTTTGCAGGATTCTCCCTCGTACGATGTTTGACGGGGCCCAGGCAGCATGATATGATGCATCCGGTATACCCGAAATACTCGGAGGAGGGACAGTGCGTGGACATCATTTGGACGATTCTCCGGCAGATTCTGCAGATGTTTCTGCTCGCCGGCATCGGTTACTGGCTGTACAGGTCGGGAAAGATCGGCAGGGAAGGCAGCAAGGCACTGGGGAACATTCTGATTTATGGGGCCCTCCCCGCGGTCATCATCAGCAGCTTTCAGGTGGAGCGGACCGGTGAGCATATGCTGGGAATCCTCTACAGCGCCGCCGCAGCCATTCTCTTATTGCTCCTTTCCATCGGCGTCTCCTGGCTGTTTTTCCGAAAGGATGCCATCGCGTCCTTTGCGGCAGCCTTTTCCAATCCCGGATTTTTCGGAATCCCGCTGATCGCGGCATCGGTCGGCGCGGGCAGCGTTTTTTACGTCGCCTGCTTTATCGCGTTTTTGAATATCGGGCAATGGACATACGGAGTCTCCAGGATTACGGGGCTGCCGCTTCGGGATGGTTTCCGCCTCAAAAAGCTGATCCGTGCGCCTTTCATGATCGCCATTCTATGCGGTCTGATTCTGTTTCTGACCCAGCTCAAGCTCCCTGGACCTCTCAGCGGCTGTCTCACGGCGGTGGCGGGCCTGAATACGCCGCTGGCTATGTTTACGGTGGGGATCTATCTGGCACAGACGGACATCCAAAAAATGGTCGGGCGGGCCTCCCTGTATCATGTTTCCCTTGTCCGGCTGGTGATCATCCCGGTCCTGTCCCTGCTCCTGCTGACGCTGGTTCCGGAATCCCTGCACAATATGAAAATGGCACTGCTCCTCGCGGTCTCCTGTCCGGTGGGTTCAAATGTGGCCGTGTATGCGCAGCTTCATGACCGTGACTATCCCTATGCGGTGGAAACCGTCGTGATTTCCAC
>CADBTC010000324.1 GCA_902797445.1 uncultured Eubacteriales bacterium
CATTACGCTGCTGCCCTATGCCCAGATGCTGGATGCGCCGATCCGCCTTTATACCGGAGAGTACATGATCCAGCAGGCGCCGGGTGTCCTTCTGCTGCAGGGCGGATGGACGATCCTTCTGGTTCTTGCGGGTATGATGCTTTGGAAACGGAATCAGCACAGGCTGATTATTCAGGGAGGCTGAAGGGATGAATACGGTGCGCCTGTATATCCGATCCATGAGGATTCTGATGAAAAGTCAGATGCAGTATCCGCTTTCCTTCCTTCTGCAGACCCTGGCCCAGCTGATCATGGAAGGGGGAGAAATGCTGGCTGTGGTTTTGCTGGTGGATCGGTTCGACCACCTCAATCAATGGTCTGCGGGAGATCTGTATTTTTTCTTTGGGCTGATGTCGGTTACGTTTTATATTACGGAGTGCTTCGGAAGGGGGATTACCGGCAATTTCCCCTCCATGGTCCGCACGGGACAGCTGGACACGCTGCTGATCCGGCCGAGGGGAATTCTGACGCAGGTGCTGTGCTCTGCAGTGGATCCGCGGAGAATTACCTGCATTGCGGTCGGAACCGTCAGCCTGATTCTCGGAAGCGGGCTGTCCCATGTGGAATGGACAGCGGCCAACATCCTTCTGCTGGCAGAAAGTATTTTCTGCGGCTTCTGGCTGATTCTCGGCCTTTTTCTGATTGAGGCGATTCTGTGCATCCACAGCGTCAAATCCGTGGAGATTGCCAATGCGCTGACCTATGGGGGGCGAAGCGCATGTCAGTATCCGGCAGATGCATTTCCCCGCTCTCTCCGGATGCTCTTTACGGTGATCGCACCTTTTGCACTGGTCATGCATATTCCTGCGTCCCGGATTCTTGGGAAACCCATCTTCGGCTGGCCGGCCTGGATCGCCTGGATCAGTCCGCTGGCCGGCATCATCCTGTTCAGCGTCATGTTCCTGCTGTTTTCCAGAGCGATCAGGTTTTATCGGTCAACCGGAAACTGATTCCGGAAAGATGAAAATGAAGATCGATCCTCATTGCCTTGCTGAAGGATGCGCAGAGGTGGATACAATGGTAATGACGAAGACGGAAAAATGATGCTGGACGATGCTTATTGACAAAAGGGGGGGACGGCTGAAAAGTGTTTTTTTGCCCAAAACCGCACAGAAGATACCAGCCACTATGGATCTGCATGTTTTTTACGGTTACGGATAAATAAGATGTTGAGGGAAGGTCTTCTTCCGGATATAATGCCATTGTACCGGATGCCTGCAGGGGGAGAAATGGTGAGGCTGGAACCTGGTGACAGATTCGGGACAGGGAGCTTGTGGAAAGGAAGGAAGAGGGATGGTCCGAATTGAGCCAGCGACAGCGCAGGACCGGGAAGAGCTGATGCGCCTTTATTCATTTCAGAAAGGGCGGGCTTTCTGCTTCTGGCCGGAGGATTATCCCGCACCTGAGAATGTGAATGATGATCTAGCCCATGAAAGCCTGTTTGTAATGCGGAACCAGATCGGACAAATGATTGCCGCTGTATCCATTGAACGGGACGAAGCGGTGGAGCAGCTTCCGTGCTGGAATCCGCACATGGCACCGGCGGGAGAGATCGCGCGGCTGGCGGTTCATCCGGCTTTCCAGAATCAGGGACTGGCGCGGCGGATGGTTGCATATGGGATGCAGGTGCTGAAGGAACGAGGCTGTCGGGGCATCCGCCTGCTGGTGAATGCCCGGAATATCCCGGCTATTAACGTTTACCGCTTTTTCCGCTTTGAAACGGTGGGAGAATGTGATCTGTATCATCAGCACTTTCTGTGCATGGAAAAGCCGCTGGAAAATATCATTGCCCATCCGTTTCCGCCGCTCTATGACAAGCATAGCCGGATTCTGATTCTGGGCTCCTTTCCCTCCGTGAAATCCAGGGAAAACCATTTCTTTTACGGTCATCCGCAGAACCGCTTCTGGCGGACTGTCGCATCGGTATTCACGGAAGAGGTACCGAAAACGATCCCGGGAAAAAAGCGGCTGATTCTTGGGCGGCAGCTGGCACTGTGGGATTCCATCGCATTCTGCGAGATCTCCGGATCAGCGGATGCCCGGATTCGCTCCGTGATTCCGAACGATCTGCGTCTGATCCTGGAGCATGCACCTATTGAGCGCATTTACTGCAACGGCCGGAAATCCCATGAGATATACACCCGCCTGATTGAGCCGATGACCGGACGAAAGGCGGAGTGCCTTCCTTCCACCAGCCCTGCCAATGCCCGGTGGACAGCGGAAATGCTGGCGGAGGCCTGGGCTGTTCTGAAAAAATAATCACACGAAAGAAAGGAACGG
>CADBTC010000325.1 GCA_902797445.1 uncultured Eubacteriales bacterium
AACGACCGAAAGAGCCGCACCTCCGTCGAGACGGACGATCCTTCCTGCCGTCCCGCCATCGCGGGCGAGCTGCCTGAACTCAAGGGCTATGACACCATCCTGATCGGTTATCCCATCTGGTGGGGCGACGTGCCGCGCATCGTATCGAACTTTGTGGAGCAGGTGGACCTGACGGACAAGACCCTGGCGGTGTTCTTTACCTCCGGCGGCAGCGGCCTGGGCAGCAGCATGAAGCACCTGGAGCAGCAGGCCGGCGCCGGCCACTGGCTGGAGGGCAAGCGCTTTTCCGCCCGCACCACGGTGGAGGAACTGAAGAGCTGGGCGGCTTCTCTGGGGATTGAGCCCTAAATTAAGGAGACAGCATGCGCTCGAAACACTCCAAACACATCGTTGACGTCCTGCTGGGCGTCGGTCTGCTCCTGCTGATGAGCTATCAGGTGACAGGCGAAGCGGGCCACGAATGGACCGGCATCGTCATGACCCTGCTGATGCTCCTGCACCAGATCCTGAACCGGAAATGGTACGCATCCCTGTTCAAGGGAAAGTATACCCCCCTCCGGATCGTGCAGACGCTGATCAACTTCGGCTTGGTGATCTGCTTTGTGCTGACCGCCCTGTGCGGCGTCAACATGAGCGTGCACGCCGTGCCATTCCTTTCAGAGTTCATGCGGGCATCTCTGGGCCGCAGGCTGCACCTGACTCTGTCCCACTGGTGCTTTGTGCTGATGGGCCTGCATTTGGGCCTGCACGTGCCCGCCATGCTCCATCATGTCAAAGATCAGCGGGTGCGGCGCGCCGGCTTTGGCCTCTCCATCCTGGCCGCCGGGGCAGGCCTGTGGCTGCTTTTTCGGAACAACTATCCGGCTTATCTGTTCTATCAGGTGCCCTTTGCCTTCATCGATTACGACAAAGCGGTTCCGCTGGTGCTGCTGGAGGCGCTGCTGATCGCCTTCTTCTGGGTATTGATCGGCGCGCAGCTGCCAAAGCTCCTGAACCGCAGGGCGGCTCAAAACAGCAGGCTGATCTCCTTGGTCGGTATCCTGCTGGCGGCAGTAATCGGCATGGGATTAAGCTTCGCTTTCCCTATGGAAAACGCGGACAGCTGGAGCGAGGGAGCGGCTCCCTGGGGCGCTGCGGAGAGTGAAGAAACCATTTTGGAAGAAACGCCTGTGCCCCTCCAAAGCACAGAGGCTCCCGCGGAGGAAGGAAAGGAAAAAACTGTGAACGACGGCTTTGTGTGGATCGAAGGCGGCGCTTTCCTCATGGGCAGCCCGGAAACGGAGAACTGGCGCATCGACGACGAAACCCAGCACGAAGTGACCGTCTCCGGCTTCTGGATGAGCCCCTATGAGGTCACGCAGGCGGAATACGAGCGGCTGATGGGGACCAATCCCAGCAGCTTCCAGGGCGAAAACCTGCCGGTGGAAAGCGTCAGCTGGCTGGACGCGGTGCGCTTCTGCAACGCTAAGAGCGCGGAAGCGGGGCTGACGCCGGCCTACGCAATCGACGGCGAAACCGTGACCTGGGATCGCGGGGCGAATGGCTATCGCCTCCCCACGGAAGCGGAATGGGAATACGCCTGCCGGGCCGGCACCGTGACGCCTTTTAATACCATCCACGCAACCGGCCCGGAGGAGGCCAACTACTACGGCCATTACCCCTATGAGATCGAGGAGAACTACTTCGACGATTCCGTCCTGGAAACGAGACCCGGCCGCTACCGGCAGACGACGGTTGAAGTGAACAGCTTCGATCCGAACCCCTGGGGCCTGTACAACATGCACGGCAATGTGAACGAATGGTGCTGGGATCTCTACGGCGCGTACGATCTGACCAATACGGTGGATCCCACGGGCGCGGCCACCGGCACCCGCCGGGTCTATCGCGGCGGCGGATGGAACGACTTTGGCAAGAATCTGCGCAGCGCCTACCGCGCGGCGGGCGAGCTGAACATGGCAAGCTACAACTTAGGGCTTCGGCTGGTTCGCAGCGCCGGAAAGACCCTTTCCGGTACCGTCTCCACCAGCAGCGAGGTGGAAAGGACGCAGACCTCCGGCAAAATGCTGATCGCCTACTTCTCCTGGAGCGGCAA
>CADBTC010000326.1 GCA_902797445.1 uncultured Eubacteriales bacterium
AGAAAAATCAATCGGCATTCCGGCATTAAAACACCTTTAAAACACCCTTGCAATAAAAAAGAATTCAGGGTATCATTACATTCGGCTGACCTCGGACAGCGGGCGGCCGCATCCTGAAAACAGGGGAGAAAGAGAGGGATTTCCGCAATATGCTGGAATTAAAAAATATTACTTTCCGCGTGCAGGACGAGGGCGAAGAAAAGGGCATCATATACGACCTGAGCATGAAGCTGCCGGACGGGAAGCTGATCGTCATAACCGGGCCCAACGGGGGCGGGAAATCCACGCTGGCCCGCCTGATCGCGGGGATTGAAAAGCCGGCTGCGGGGCAGATCCTGCTGGACGGAGAGGATATTACCGAATGGGGCGTCACCGAGCGGGCCCGGGCGGGCATCGCCTTCGCGTTTCAGCAGCCGGTCCGGTTCAAGGGGCTGCAGGTTATCGACCTGCTGCGGCTGGCTTCCGGAAAGCAGATCAGCATTCGGGAGGCCTGCGACTATCTGGCGAGGGTGGGCCTTTGCGCCCGGGACTATATTGACCGGGAGGTCAACGCCAGCCTGAGCGGCGGTGAGCTGAAGCGGATCGAAATCGCGACCGTGCTGGCCCGGAAGGCCAAGGTGACGGTGTTTGACGAGCCGGAGGCGGGGATCGACCTGTGGAGCTTCCAGAATCTGATTGAAGTGTTCCGGGAAATGCGGGAGGATATGAAGGAACGGTCCATCCTGATTATCTCTCACCAGGAGCGCATCCTGAATATCGCCGATGAGCTGGTCGTGATCCGGGACGGGCGGGTCGTCAGCGCGGGAGAGCGGAGCGAAGTGATGCCGAGCCTGATCGGCACCGCGTCCGCCGTGCCGGACTGCCGGAAGGCCATGGGTGAGAAAGGAGAGGTGCAGGCATGATTCAGCTGGATGAGATTCAGCGCAGGCTGCTGAAGGAAGTGGCGGATTTGCATGAGGTGCCGGAAGGCGCGTACAACATCCGGTCCAACAGCCAGAGTGCCGGGCGGAAGAGCACCGCCAATATCGAAATCATTCCCCGGGAAGAGGGAAACGGGCTGACCATCAGAATCAAGCCCGGGACGAAGCACGAGAGCGTGCATATTCCCGTGGTCATGACAGAGAGCGGGTTGAAGGAAACCGTATACAACGATTTCTACATCGGCGATGGCGCGGATGTGGTCATCGTCGCCGGATGCGGCATCGATAACTGCGGCAACCAGGACAGCCAGCACGACGGGATTCACCGCTTCTACGTGGGGAAGAACGCCCGCGTCCGCTACGTGGAAAAGCATTACGGCAGCGGGGACGGGAAGGGCAAGCGGATCCTGAACCCGGTGACGGAGGTGTATCAGGAGGCGGGCTCCAGCGTTGAGATGGAGATGGTGCAGATCAAGGGGGTCGACGATACCACCCGCACCACCGTGGCTGAGCTTGACGCAGGCGCGAAGCTGGTGGTCCGGGAGCGGCTGATGACCCACGGGGATCAGAAGGCCATCAGCGCATACGATGTGCGGCTGAACGGCGAAGGCGCCAGCGCGGACGTGGTGTCCCGCAGCGTCGCCCGGGACCGTTCCTATCAGAAATTCGACGCCAAGCTGCTGGGAAACGCGCCCTGCAACGGGCATACGGAATGTGATTCCATCATCATGGACGAGGGGCGGATCCTGGCGGTGCCGGGGCTGGAGGCCAACCACGTGGACGCGGCACTGGTGCATGAAGCGGCCATCGGAAAGATTGCCGGGGATCAGCTGATCAAGCTGATGACCCTGGGGCTGACGGCGCAGGAAGCGGAAGAGCAGATTGTGAATGGCTTTTTGAAATAATTCTGTTCGCGGGGATCTTTCAAAGGGCCTGTTTTCATGGTATACTGTCGGGCGGGGAGACTGAGGAGAAGGAGGCACCGGATGAACGATTTCTGGATGACACTGCGCAACATGAGCTGGAACCTGACGCACCGGCTCGGTTGGGCGGATGTCGTGGATATCCTGATCGTGGCGGCGATTCTCTATGAGGTGATGATCCTCATGCGGCGGACCCGCAGCAGCGCCCTGCTCAAGGGGATTGTGCTGCTGCTGCTCATGGTTGCGGCCAGCTCCCTGCTGGGGCTGACGAGCTTGAACTGGCTGATGAACAGCATTCTGCAGAACGGTGTGCTGGTCCTGATCATCCTGTTTCAGCCGGAGATCCGCAAAACCCTGGAAAAGATGGGGCGGAGCAACCTGCTGAGCAAAGGGCGCCGGACGGCCGGTGTGCAGGATGAGCAGGAACGGATTATCCGGGAAATCATCCAGACGGCCCTGGACCTGAGCAAGCGGAAGGTCGGCGCCCTGATCTGCTTTGAGCAGCGGACCGGGCTGCAGGACGTGATCGATACCGGCACCAGGGTGGACGGGGTGATCTCTGCGCCCCTGCTGGAGAATATTTTTGAACCCAATACCCCCCTGCACGACGGGGCCGTCGTGATTCGGGGGGACAAGGTCGAGGCGGCTGCGTGCATCCTCCCGCTGACGGAAGCCAGCGGCGTGTCCCGCGAGCTTGGGACCCGGCATCGGGCGGGCATCGGGCTGAGCGAAAATTCCGACGCGGTGGTCCTCATCGTATCCGAAGAAACCGGCACGATCAGCATGGCCCGGGGCGGGCAGCTGTACCGGCCTCTGCAGGAGGAAGACCTGCGGATCATTCTGGAGGAGATTTTCATCGGAGAGCCTTCCAGGCTGACTGCTTTCTTCCGCAGCCTGAAAAGGGAACGGAGGCCTGCATGAGCGTAAAGAAAAATAACGATCCGCGCGGGAA
>CADBTC010000327.1 GCA_902797445.1 uncultured Eubacteriales bacterium
GCCGGCTTCACCGTGACGGAATCCCGGCAGATTCAGGGCATGATCTATACCGTCACCGGCAGGAAGGGAGCGAAATGAACATGATCAAAACCATTGTATCTGTGGACGGCATGGCCTGCGGCATGTGCGAGGCGCATATCAACGACGCCATCCGCGCCGCCTTCCCGGTCAAAAAGGTCACCTCCTCCCGCGCAAAGAAGGAGACCATCATCCTCTCGGACGAGAGCCTCGATCACGAGGCGGTGAAGCGAACCATTGCAGATGCCGGCTACACGCCGCTCTCCATCGAGGAGGAAACGGCCGAAAAGAAGGGCTTCTTCCACTTCGGGAGAGGCTGAGGGTTCCCGTCGCCGAGCCGCTCGTTCCTTTGTCTGTTTCAGTAAAGAGCGGCATTTCTTTTACCGAGCTGTTAGCATTGTCTAACAAAGACGTGGAGGTTGCTCGGCGTCCGCATCGAATTCTTCCGCCAACTGCTGACCGACGCAGGCGTACAGCCTGAGCTGGCCCTGCGGGACGCCGTCTCCTTCAGCTGGAGAATGAGCGACGCTTCCTTTGACGCGTTTCGCGCCATGAAAGCAGATCAGCTTGTCCTGACGAAACCATTCTTTACACATGACCCATCGTTCACTATAATGATTGATTGGAGGATCAGTCATCTTGTTGTGCAGGTACCATGGCGAAAGGAAGGAAGCGCAACCTAAAATAACAGGAATCAAAGATTTTCGTTATGTGCAGTTGATAGAAACTTTGGCAACCATGCTTTACAATGATCATACAAATCAAAGAACTGGAGGCTGTTATGATGATTGTGGAAGTACAGGGTCTGGGAAAAAAGTATCCCTCATTTGAGCTAAGGGATGTTTCTTTCGGTCTTGACAGTGGACGGATCACCGGCTTTATCGGCAGAAACGGCGCGGGAAAAACGACAACGATCAAGGCCATGCTGAACATGATCCATCCGGACAACGGAACAGTCCGCTTTTGGGGTCAGCCGTTTCTGGACAATGAGGCGGAAATAAAAAAACGCATCGGGTATTCAGCCGGGACGGTCAGCTGGTATCCAAGGAAAAAGATACGGGACATCGTCAGCATTGTCAAACGTTTCTATGACACATGGGATGAGGAAGCTTATCAGTATTACCTCAATCTTTTTTCGATCGACGAGATGAAAACGCCGCTTAAGCTGTCGGAAGGGATGAAGGTTAAAGTCAATCTGGTGCTTGCCCTGGCCCATAAATCTGACGTGCTCATTCTGGATGAGCCGACCAGCGGTCTTGACCCATTTTCCCGAAACGAGCTGTTGGAGATCTTTTCCGCACTTCGGAACAAGGGTGTAGCTGTGTTTTTCTCAACCCATATTATTTCCGATATCGAAAAGTGCGCGGATGACATCGTGTATATTTCGGGAGGAAAAATCGTCGCGGCGATGCCGAAGGAGGACTTTATCCGGCAGTATTCCGAGGCCGGTGAAAACCTGGAAGATACAATGCTCCGGCTGGAGAGGAGTGTTCTTCATGCGTAATGTATTGCGGAAAGAAATGCGGCTCAGCGCGTCTGTGCTTTCTTATCTGTTTATTCTATTTGGGTTGATGTTTTTTCTGCCCGGTTATCCCATCCTCTGCGGAGCCTTTTTTGTGACGCTCGGCATCTTTCAAAGCTTTCAGACGGCCAGAGAAGCAAACGACATTGTGTTTTCAGTGCTGCTCCCTATCGCCAAAAGGGATATCGTAAAAGGGAAATATCTGTTTGTCTGCCTGATCGAGGGCTGTGCCTTCCTGCTGATGGCACTCGCGGTGATCCTTCGGATGACCGTCCTGTCTGCGTCTGTCGTATATCGAAGCAATGCGCTGATGAATGCCAATTTCTTTGCCTTAGGAGCGGCGTGTGTGATCTTCGGCCTGTTTAACTGGATCTTTGTGGGTGGATTCTTTAAAACCGCCTATCAGTTTGCCCGTCCATTTGTCACCTTTATCATTCTCTGCTTTTTCACGATTTTTACCGCCGAAGCGCTGCACCACGTTCCCGGGCTGGAAAAGCTGAATGCCTTCGGTACAGACGATATGGCCATGCAGCTGTATTTGCTCATTGCGGGAATCCTCAGCTTTCTGCTCATGACCATTGTGTCATGCAGGAGGGCCTGTGCGCAATTTGAAAAAATCGATCTGTGAGGAGGAGGCTGTGATGCTGAAAGATAACCTTGTTATGCTGCGAAATCTCCATGGGTTTTCCCAGGAAACCATCGCGGAAAAGATCGGGATCTCCCGGCAGGCCTACGCCAAATGGGAAAGCGGGGCGACCATTCCGGATATTGAAAAATGCGGCCTTCTGGCGGAGATATACGGAACAACCATTGATAGCCTGATCCGGACGAAACCCATGGAAGGGATCGGTGCGATCCCTCCCGCGCCGAAGGGGAAAAATATCTGGGGCTCCGTCGCAATCAATGAACGAGGTCAGATCGTCATTCCAAAGGGCGTCAGAGACCTGTTTGGACTGACAGGCGGGCACCGCCTGATCGTCCTCAGCGATGAACAGGGAATCGCTTTGATACCGGACAAAGCTTTTATGGCAAATATGAAAAGGGCAATGGAAATGATGAACAAAAAGATCGATGAACCCTAAATCCGGAAAAAGCCGGGCTGCTCATCCTAAAGCAGTCCGGTTTTTTGACTTTACCCCGATTTTACATTTCATCGATTTCTTCCGTCACGGTTCTGCCTGCAATCATAATATAAAGGGAAAACGCGGCGGATGAAAACTGCATTCTGCTCCTGCATGAGCTGCTCCCGGACGCGGCCGGAGCCGTTGGCATCAGAATGACGCCAACGGAAGGTGCCGTCCGGCTGGCAGGTCTGGGTTGCGCCGTGGAGGTACCATCCGCGATCAGCATTCCATCGATAACGTCACAGCCGCCCTCGCAGGAAGATCCTTTTCCTTCTTCCGCAGCGCAGCCATTAAAAGAGCGTTGCCATCAACGGCATCAGGAAAGCGGTCAGTACGCCCGCAATCACCAGGGAGAGGCTGCTGACTGCCCCCTGAACCGCGCCCAGCTCGTTGGCTTTTGTGGTTCCGATTACATGGGACGATGTCCCGATGGCCGTTCCCTGCGCGATGGGATCATGGATGCGAAACAGCCGGCACGCGGCCTGACAGAACATATTCCCCAGAATGCCCGTGGCGATGATCGCTGTAACGGTTACCGCGCCCAGGCCTCCCAGAGCTTCACTGACCGGGGCGCCAATGGCAGTGGTGACCGATTTGGGCAGAAGGGACACGCTCAGCGTCCGGTCGAGACCGAACAGCAGGCACAGACCGCCGACACAGAAAAGGCTGGCCAGCGTGCCGCACAGCACACCTGTCAAAATTGCGGGCAGATTCTTTTTCAGCACCCTGATCTGCTCATACAGCGGAACCGCCAGGCACACAGTAGCCGGCGTCATCAGCCAGGAAAATGGTTTCATGCCCTGCTGATAGGCACTGTTGGGAATGCCGGAAGCCAGCAGAATCAGGATGATCGCTGCCACCGAGACCAGAATGGGATGCAGCAGCATCGAGCCGGTTTTCTTCTGCAGGACGTTGGCAAGCCGCCAGATCAGCAGCGTCAGCGCGATGGCGAAAAAGCTGCTGGAAGCAAGAAAATCAAGCATGGTCCCGCTCCCCCTTCTTTTTATCCAGCAAGGCCTGCGTCACCCGTCCCGTAACCATCAAGGTGAGGAACGTGGAGACCGCGATGATCGCAATCACCGCGGGCAGGCTGCCCAGAAGCGCCTGCGCCTGCTCCATCAGGTTAACGGTCGGCGCGACAAACAGCACGGGCAGCATCGCCGTCAGAAAACCGCTGCACCCCCTGATCTGTTCCACCCGGATCAGCTTCAGGCACAGGGCAAGAAACAAAAGCAGCAGGCCCCAAATGGCGGCAGGGATGGGAAGCGGGATGAGCGCTGCGAGCGCTTCCCCAAGAAAGGTAAACAGAACGATCATTCCTGCCTGATATAAATACTTCATCAAAACCTCACTGAGAGCATTCTTGCCGCGAATACGCATCTGCACATCATTTGCGCATAGCGGTCCTTGTCACTTTTACGTTACAGCTGTCTCCAAGCATCTCAGAACATCTCCTGCCCCGCCGGTCTTGAGACCCATAGAGATGCTTTTTTTATTATATCACAAAAGCCTGACAAAAAAACCTGTCAGGCAAGGCCTTTCCTCCCTTTTATATCACATATCCATTCGGTTTTCCAAGCCCTTGGTCCATAACGGATCAGGGGCTTTCTTTTTTGCGTCCCTCACACTTTTATGCATTCTATGCACTGAAAAAAAGTGACACCTTCCGTTGGCATCATTTTGACGCCAACGGTCCTGCCAGAACTGCCATTTATGATTGACAAAGAGAATCTGAAATGTTACATTCAATACAGCCGAGAAGAGTTTTGTGCCTCGATCCTTTTGAAAGACGTAATCTATATCCGATTATGACCTTTGATGCCGGCGAATCGGCTTGATTCTTTCTGTGCCGTTTGCTATACTGTGCCTGCAAAGTGCGGCAGCACGCCGGCAGCACAAAGCCGGACCGCCAGTCATAAATGATGAAATACGGCGGATGAACATCGCGTCGGAAATGAGAAACAGAAGCGATTTCGCAGGGGGAATAGAAATGAGTTTCAAAGTCCCCGTCAAGGAAAAAAACGGTACCATGAAGGCGAACCGCAAACGTGTGATCTGTCAGGATCACGAATCAAGGCATGCCCTGATCATGGCAAACGCCGGTTCCCTGCTGACGTCAGCCGTGCTGCTGGCGGAGAAGGCTTTTCCGCATCATGGGGCGGTGAATTGTTATGATCATTCTATTTTCGTGGCGGAAAAGAGTCTGCTCCTGGCTCAGAAGCTGCGTTTGAAAATCGATGCCAGAAGCCTGATCCGAGGAGCGCTGCTGCATGATCTGTATCTGTACGACTGGCACATTCCCGATCCGGAGCACCCCCATCGTCTGCACGGTTTTTTTCATCCCGCAAGGGCCTTGCGCAACGCGGCGCAGCATTTCGAATTGAACGCCCTGGAAAAAGATATTATTCGAAAACACATGTTCCCGCTCACGATCATTCCTCCCGTATGCAGGGAAAGCTGGCTGGTCTGTGTTGCGGATACGATTTGCGCGGTTCAGGAATGGGCACGTTCCGCCCATGTCAGGGGCGTTCCCCGATGAGCCCGAGTCCACAGCCCGCATCCTGCTTCATGCAGGTGCAGTGCATCGCCTCTCCCCTATATTACATGACGAAAACAGCTTTTCGCAAGGCTCCGCTTGTTCATGCAATCGATGTTTTTAGGCGCGTATCTAGCAGATAGGTCCAATTCCTTATCCCTTTACGCTGCCCGCTGTCAAACCCTGCACGAAGAATTTCTGGCAGAGGATAAAGATCAGCACCACGGGAATCAGCGTCAGCACGGACATGGCAAACACATAGCCCCATTGGGTAAACTGATGCTGGCCAAAGAAGCCGGCGATGGCAATGGGCAGGGTGCGCTTGCTGTTATCATTGATAACGGTATTGGCCCAGGGGTATTCCTCCCAGGCTGTCAGAAAATTGAAAATGCTGACGGACGCAATGGCAGGCGAGGCCAGCGGCATGGCGATTTTTGAGTACACTGTCCATACGTCTGCACCGTCAATCCATGCGGCTTCCATGATCTCGCCGGGTATATTCTCCATGAAGCCCTTAATCATGAAGGTAGAGAACGGGATTACCCATGCCACATAAAAAGGAATCAATCCCCACAGCTGATTGACCATGCCCAGTCTGGTGGCAAGTTCGAACTGCGGCACAATCATGGTGGTACCCGGAATGATCATGGTAATGATGATGAAAGCAAACAGCAAACGGGTACCCTTCGATTTGAACTTGCCGAGCACAAAAGCCATGGCGGAACCGACCAGCGCCGCCGCCACAATGGTAGAAACGGATACAATCGCAGAATTAAGGAAATTCAGATAAAACTTGCTTTGATGCAGAATATAATCGTAGTTTTCCAGTGTCAGTGCTTCCCATCGGGGAAAAAAGCGCGGCGGATATTCATACAGCGCGCCGTTGGGCCGCAGCGAAGTCGAAATCATGTAGATCATGGGCAGGGTAAAGATCACGGTCCCCAGTGCCAGCAGCAGATAGCGGATGACAGCGGCGCGAATCTTTGCGGCGTTTTTGCTTTTCATTCTGCTGCCCCCCTTACGCATCCCTGTTCCGCATCATGCGGAACTGCACAATGGCCAGCAGCCCTAAGGACAGAGCCATCACGAAGCTGAGCGCGGCGGCATAGCCGAATTTGCCAGTGCTGAAAGCC
Organism: uncultured Eubacteriales bacterium; assembly: GCA_902797445.1. Classification (GTDB taxonomy): domain Bacteria; phylum Bacillota; class Clostridia; order Christensenellales; family Aristaeellaceae; genus Aristaeella. The sequence continues at coordinate 6,334 of CADBTC010000327.1, forward strand.
TTATAATACATCCAGGTCAGCAGCGTATCCGTCTGATGGGCAGGCTTGCCCCCGGTGATCATTTTGATGGAGGTAAACACATTAAAGCCGCCGATGGTGAGCTCAATCAAAGCAAACAGGATGGTACCGCGAATAGCTGGCAGGGTCACGTTCACAAACTTTTTCCACGCGCCGCAGCCATCGATCTCCGCGGCTTCATACAGGTCCTGAGGCACCTGCTGCAGAGCAGCCAGAAAGATCACCATATTCCAGCCGATCCCTTTCCAGATTCCCAGGATCATGGCGACGGACAGTCCGCTCCAGCGGGTATCCAGCCAGCGGATATTGCCGGAAGTGATACCTAGCATTTTCCACAGGAAATAGTTGAGCATGCCTTCCGTGTTGAAGATATAGCGGAACACCAGGGATGCGATCACCCAGGAGGTGACCACAGGCAGATAATTGATCACCCGGAAGGTGACGCTGAAACGCCTGATGCCGTTCAGCAGAATGGCAATGAACAGTCCCAGTGCCATCTGTCCGGGTACAGTGACCAGCGTGTAAACAATGCTGTTCACAAAAACCGTCCAGAACGTAGAATCATGGAATACCTCCCGGTAATTCATGATCCCCGCGAAGGGCTGAATGAGCATGGAAGAGAAGCTCATATCGCACAGGCTCATCCAGAACAGGCGGATGATCGGATAGACGGTGAACATCCCGAAAATGAGCAGCCCTGGCAGCAGCAGTCCTGTGATCTGCGCCCGATTGATACGGGATTTCGTAATCATGCTTCCTCGCTCCCTGACAGGCTGGGGACAGGATTGCGCCTGTCCCCAGCGCCTGAATGTTTTACTTCAAAAGGATATCCCAGGAAGCAGCAAGCTCATCCATTGCTTCCTGCGCAGTCTTTTCTCCCGTTACAACCGCGTTCATGGCCACCTGCAGTTCATTGTCCATTTCGCTCCAGGCCGCCACGGTGGGACGGGCTTTCGCGGTCTGAATCGCCTCAATGAAGGGTGCGTAATCCGCAGCCTTGACCGTATCGCTCTCCAGCGCAGCCTTATTCACGGGAATCTGGCCGCACTTGGCCATTTCGGTCTCAGCATACTCGCTGGTCATGAATTGCATGAATTTCCACGCAGCTTCCCTGTTGGCGGTATTGAACATGGCAATGTCTTCGCCACCCAGCACAGAAATGCTGCCGCCTTCGCCGGCGGGAATCGGCGCGGTGCCATAGGCCACATCAGGATACGCACCAGCCAGTTCAGCCGACTTCCAGGGGCCTTCCAGCATCATGGCATAGCGTCCGGTGCCGAAGCCATCCGTCATGGGGATATCGCCAGCGTTAAAGCCAGTGATGCCGCCGGCCTTCACAAGTCCGGCAAATGTCTCAATCGCCTTCACCGTTTCGGGGCTGTTAATATAGCCGGTGGCTGCGGTCTGATCTTCGTTTGTCAGGCTGCCGCCGAAGCTCCAGATGAAGGGGCAGATGTTCCAGCCGGCCAGCGCAGGCTCATTCCAGCCCCACACCTGCTGCCCATTGGCGTTCTCACCGGAGAGCTTTTTGATCGCTTCCGTCCACTCGTCCATGGTGGTGGGGACTTTCACGCCCGCTGCTTCCAGCATGGCAGTATTGTAGAACACGATCTTGCTGTTCGTATTCAGAGCCAGTGCGTAATAATGGCCTCCAATGACAGCAGTAGACATGGCGCTGTCCAGCAGCTGGCCGCTGACGTCTGTGAAATCAGGCATTTCTTCATCCAGGGCTACCAGGATGCCCATCTTCTGGAATTCAGGCAGCCAGGCGATGTCGCAGCGAGCTACATCGGGCAGGGCGTTGGAGTTGGCACTGACCAGCACCTTGTCATGGAGCTCAGCCCATTCATGGGAAACAGCGTTCACCTTGATGCCGGGGTTCTCCGCTTCAAAGGCGGGAATCAGCACGTTCATCAGGGTTTCGTTTTCGGCGGACTGAGCGCTGTAATGATGCCAGAAGTTGATGGTCACGCTCTGCTCCTCAGCCATCGCCGGGCTGATAACGGCGAGCATCATGCACGCAAGCAATAGGGTCAGGATTCTTGTAAAGGTACGCATTTTTCTTCCTCCTTATGGTCTTTCTATGATCTTTACGGAGCGCGGCGGAATGTGCACAGGTTCCTCCGCATCCGTCAAGTCCATTTGCCGGGGCGCATCCCCAATATTGAAAACGGCCGTTACCCAATCATCCTTGTCTGCCCGCTGAAAAGCGAACAGAGAGTCGTCCGCAGCCAGTACATGGTATGCGCCGGATCGCACGCAGGGGTGCTTTTTCCGCAGGGAAATCATTTCCTTTTGCCAAGAATGCAGCGTTTCATCCGGTGTGTCCCACGCCATCCCGCCTCGGCAGCCCGGATCGTTCGCTCCGGTCATGCCCAGTTCATCTCCATAGTAGATGGCAGGCGCTCCGGGAAACAGCATCTGAAACGCCATTGCAAGCCGCAGCCGCCAGGCTTCGCCGTTGGCCTCCGTGAGGAAACGGGCCGTGTCGTGGCTCCCCAGCAGGTTATACATGGACAGATTGACTGCCTCCGGATAGCGCATCAGCATGCTGTTCAGGCGCTCCCTGAACTGATCACCCGTGATCGTGCGCTTCGCAAAGAAATCGATCACTGCGTCCCGGAAGAGATAATTCATGGCGCTGTCAAAGCCGTCCGGCCCCACCAGACGGGAAGCATCACCCCAGGTTTCGGCCAGGATCAGCGCATCAGGGTAATTGTGCTTTACAGTCTCCCGCCAGATCGTAACCGCGTGTCGATCCAGTTCATCCGCCACGTCAAATCGCCAGCCGTCAATACGCGCATGCTCCAGCCAGTACAGGAGCACTTTTTGCACATAGCTTCTGACTTCCGTATTCTCGCCATTGAGCCGGGGCATATAGGGATAATCGCCCACGCATTCATAGGATGCCGGATCGATTCGAATGGGGTATTGTTTGGGATAGAACCAATCCCGATAGGCGCTCTTTTCGCCCTTTTCCATGAAGTCCATGAACGGAGCAAAATGAATGCCC
>CADBTC010000328.1 GCA_902797445.1 uncultured Eubacteriales bacterium
CCCGTTTTCATACTCGAACTTCGGGACGATCTGCACCTCCGGGGACTGCCCGGCAAAGATTCGCATGGCCTCCGGCAGAAAGAACAGGGCCTGCCGGACCATCATGCTGACGGAAATGCTGTCCTGATATTTCGCACTGAAATTCTGCCCCTGTTCGACGGCGCGTTTCAGATCCTCCCGCATTCCGGACAGAAAGCTTACAAACTGCGCCCCGGCAGGGGTCAGGGCCGCGCCCTTGCCGCTGCGGGTGAAGATCGGGAAGCCCACCTCGTCTTCCAGCAGCTTGATCTGATAGGTCAGGGTCGGCTGGCTCACAAACTGGTTCTCCGCTGCCCGGGTGAAGTTCAGCGTTCGCGCCAGTTCGATACAGTAGTCCATTTGCTTCGTAGTCATATTAGCCTCCGTCGATTTAATTCTTAAATCAATTATATATCTTTCCAATTGGACTTTGCAAGAAGAATCTGCTATAATCCAATCAGAAAATACAGAAACGGAGGACAACACAATGTCTAAGACCCTGATTGCTTTCTTTTCCAGAGCGGATGAAAACTACTTCGGCGGCGCGATGCACTACGTGAAGGCGGGCAACACCGAGATTGTCTGCAATCTCATGAAGGACATGATCGACGCTGACCTGTTCAAAATCGAAATGAAGACGCCTTATTCCCCGGTCTATATGACCTGCATCGACGAGGCCAAGCGGGACCTGCGGGCAAAGGCCAGGCCGGAACTGGTTTCTCTGCCGGAGTCCATCGACGGGTATGATACCGTCGTTCTGGCCTACCCCAACTACTGGGGCACCATGCCCATGGCGGTTTTCACCTTCCTGGAGGCCTTTGATTTCACCGGCAAGACCATCCTGCCACTCTGCACCAACGAGGGAAGCGGTATGGGCTCCAGCGAGCGGGACATCAAAAAGGCCTGCCCCGGCGCGGTCGTGAAAAACGGCCTTCCCGTCACCGGAAGCCAGGCGGCGAACGCAAGAGCGAGCGTACAACGCTGGCTCTCCGCCAACAGATTGCTGTAATTCACGGAAGAAAGAGACGAAACGATACGGAAGATCAGAAAGGAGATTACCATGGAATACATCGTACTGAACAACGGCGTCAAATGCCCTGTGATCGGACTCGGAACCTTTATGCTTTCCCCTGCGGAGGCGGAGAACAGCGTCCGGGAGGCCCTGAAGATGGGTTATTCCCTGGTCGATACCGCCAACGCCTACGTCAACGAGCGGGCCGTGGGCCGCGGCATGAAGGCCAGCGGAGTGAAGCGGGAGGAGATCTTCCTCTCCACCAAGCTCTGGCCCAGCGAATATGAAAATGAGAACGCCGTGGATGAGACCCTGGAGCGTCTGGGCGTGGACTATGTGGATCTGCTCTACATCCACCAGCCCGCAGGCAATTGGCTGGCCGGCTACCGCCAGCTGGAAAAGGCCTACAAGGAGGGCAATGCGAAGGCCATCGGCATCTCCAACTTCGAGGGCAAGTACATCGAGGAGCTGCAGACCAAGTGGGAGATCGCGCCTCAGTTCATTCAGGTGGAGGCGCATCCGTATTTCGCCCAGACAGAGCTTCGCAGGACTCTGGACAAGTACGGCATCAAGCTGATGAGCTGGTACCCCCTGGGTCATGGCGACAAGTCCCTGCTGCAGGAGTCTGTCTTCGTGGAGCTTGGTCAAAAGTACGGAAAGACCCCCGCGCAGGTCATCCTTCGCTGGCATACCCAAATGGGCTTCGCCGTGATCCCAGGCAGCCGCAGCGTGGACCACATCCGGGACAACCTGGATATCCTCGACTTCGCCCTGACCGACGAAGAGATGGCAGAGATCGCCAAGCTTGACAAGGGCGTGCGCTACTATCACCGGACAGACGCGCAGCTCGTTCAGTTCGCGGCCTGGAGACCGAGCTTTGAAGAGAAATGAACGTATTTGAAAAGCTGAAAAACGGCGACCCCGTCGATATGACGTCTGAAGAGTACCGCCCGGCCATTGCAGAGCTCATGCGAGCGGACCGGGCGCTGTTCCAACTGAACAACGCGGAGCCGCAGTCGGAGGAACAGAAGAAAGCCTTTGAGGAACTGTTCGATGGACCTATGCCGGAAGGCCTGGGCATCTTCACCCCGACGCAGATCGATTTTCCGAAGCAGATCAGCTTTGGAACCCATGTGTTCATCAACCACAGCTTTACGGCCATGTCCATCGGAGGGATCGACTTTGGAGATTGCCCTGCTTGGGGCAGGCAGCATGGGTACCGCAATAGTGCGGCGCATTGCGGCGGGCCGGAAAATCCTGCTGGGTGATATCAGCGAGAAGAATCTGGAAAAAGTGAGCCACGACTTCCGGTACAGCGGCTATGACGTGGAGACGATGGCTGTAAACGCACTGGAAAAGGACAGCGTGGAGGCTTTCGCGGCGAGGGCGGCATCTCTCGGCCCGGTCATGTACTTCATTGACACGGCAGGTGCTTCTCCCAATCAGGCAAAACCTGAGCATATTCTCGCGCTGGATATGATGGGTACGGGCCACGCTCTTGACGCATTCGGCAAGGTGATGGCACCCGGCGGCGCCGGGCTGGTCAATTCCAGCCAGACCGGGTATATGTATCCGATCCCTTATGAGGTCGAGCAGGAAATTCTGAATACCGCCACCGAGAAACTGACGGATCTGCAGTTTATCAAAGAGACCGCCATGCAGAGCTTCGGGCTGGCTTATATGATCGCAAAGCGAGTCAATCACCTGCAGGTGATGCGCGCGGCAGCCGCCGACTGGAAGGATCGCCGCGCCAGGATCAACACGATCATCCCCGGTATCATTGTCACCCCGCTGGCCTATGACGAGTTTGCGGCGGCGGGAGAAGGATATCAGAAGATGATTGACGCCTCCGCCGCTGAGCGTACAGGTACGTCTGAAGAGATCGCCGAGGCAGGCGCCTTCCTGCTGGGCGAGCATGCCGGTTTTATCACAGGCACCGACCTGTTGATTGACGGCGGTGTGATCGCTTCGATCCGCACGGGAAGCTACAAGCTGCATGGATAAGGAGAACTCCTATGAAGAAAAGATTATTACGGGATATTGAGGTCTCCGAGGTCGGCATGGGCTGTATGGCCTTTTCCCACGGCTATGGAAAGATCCCTGCAGAGCAATACAGTATCGAGGCGATCCAAAACGCCTATGATCACGGCTGCACCTTTTTTGACACGGCAGAGGTCTACAGTCCCAACCTCTCAGGCATCGGTCACAACGAATTGATAGTCGGAAAGGCTTTGAAAGGTGTCAGAGAAAATGTAGTCATCGCTACGAAGCTGATGCTGCATGGCTTTGGCTTTGGAAATGTGTATCAGACGGTCCGCAATCATCTGGAAGGATCTCTTGAACGGCTGCAGACCGACTATGCGGACCTCTACTATCTGCACCGCATGAGCGGTGTTCCGGTGGAAAAAGTGGCGGAGGCCATGGGCAGACTGATCGACGACGGCCTGATCCGTGGCTGGGGCCTTTCCCAGGTGGACGTGGATGTGATCGACCGGGCCCAGCGGGTGACGCCGCTTGCCGCCATTCAGAACATTTATTCCATGGTGGAGCGGGACTCCGAGACGGAGATTATCCCGTACTGCATGGAGCACAACATTGGCTTTGTACCGTTTTCCCCGATCGCCAGCGGGCTCCTCTCCGGGAAGATCACAGCTCAAACGCAGTTTGAGAAAAACGACGACGTTCGCAACTGGGTCCCACAGCTTTCCAGAAAGAACATCGAGGGCAACCAGCCGATCGTGGAGATGCTGAAATCCTTCGCCGAAACGAAAAACGCGACGCCCGCACAGATCAGCCTGGCCTGGATGCTGCACAAGTATCCCAACGTGGTGCCGATTCCCGGCTCCAAAAACAAGGAGCGAATCATTGAGAATCTGGATTCGGCGAATATTACCCTGACCGGGGAAGAGTTTGCAGCTCTGGAAGCAGAATTGAGCCGTCACAAAGTCTATGGCCATCGAGGCTTGGGAGGATTCTGAGGATGAAAACGATTTTGAGAACGATCGTATGCATACTTGTCACGCTGGGACTGCTTTTTTCGATGACAGCCTGCGGAACTTCGCAGCGAGATACGAGCGGAAGCCCATCTGCACCTGCTTCAGAGGCGTCGGAAAAGGCCTCGCAACCCGGCTCAGATGCAGGCTCGGTACCGTCCGCACAGGAACCGATGAGCGAGCCGGAGGTCCGGACTTCGGAGGATACGCCCGAGGAAAAAGGGATAAACGGATCTCATATTCTGGTCGTGTACTTCTCCCGCACAGGCGAGCAGTACACCGTTGGCGCCATCGACAAAGGGAACACTGCGATTGTAGCGGAAATGATCGCGGAACAGACCGGCGCGGATCTGTTTGAGGTGATCCCTGCGGACGACCATTATCCCATGACCTACGACGCGCTGACGGACGTGGCAAAGCGGGAGCAGAATGAGAAGGCAAGACCCGCCTATGTGGGCAGTCTGCCGGATTTGTCCCAGTACGACACCGTCTTTATCGGTGCCCCTGTCTGGTGGGGCGACTGGCCCATGATCCTGTATACGGTGTTTGAGAACAACGATTTCTCCGGGAAGAAGCTGATTCCGTTCTCTACGCACGAGGGAAGCGGGCTTGCCGGCTTTGATCGCAAGCTTGCTTCCGCATGTCCCGACTCGGAGGTCCTGGACGGCCTGGCGGTTCGAGGAAACGACGCGCAAAACCGGCAGGAACAGGTCAGAGACTCCGTGAACGGCTGGCTCGCCGAACTTGGATATTGACCAGCGGAACGAGGAGAGGCTTTGGATCAAATTGAGCCAAAATCTCTCCTCGTTTGCGGTATTTGCGAGTGGGTACAGATTCAAGAACTTTTGGAAAACGATACGTCGATTTGTTCCAAAAAGCGCTCCGCGATGGGAGTAAAGGTCTGGTAGCGGTTCCAGATCAGGTAGAAACGCAGCGCCAGTGTCGGAGACAGGGGGATAAAGCAGAGTCCGCTCTCCGGACTGACGTCGATCAAATGCTCTAAAGTCAGCAGACAGCCGAGACCCTCCCGCGC
>CADBTC010000329.1 GCA_902797445.1 uncultured Eubacteriales bacterium
CCCGCTCGCGGTCGGAGCAGCGTTTTGCTGCGGTATTCTGGTTGAATTGTATCAGGCGAAGGCGGCCGGAATTGGCCGCTGGCAGGATACGCTGATCGATCTGGTCGGTATCCTGATCGGCGCGGGGCTTGCATTGCTGATTCCCGTTCTGCTCAAGCGGATTAAAAAGTGGTATAAAAAGCGGGAAGAGCACCGTCGGCTGGAACAAATTCTGGATGCGCTTTCTCTGGCCGCCGTGCTGCATTATGCGGTATTCCGCTTTTTACAGTCCACCATGTTCCGGTTTCACTATTCGGATCGGTATAAAACAGTCACCATCCTGCTGCTGATTTTGTTTGGCGGCATTCGGTTCCTGTATCTGGCGCTGAAAAAGTGCTGGGCTGCTGACAGCGCCAAAGAGCAGTCCTTCTTCTTCCTTCGGTGCCTTTTCGCGTTTTGCCTTGCCGTCCCCTTTGTTCTGGTTGGCTGGATGCATGATTACAAGGTGCTGATTTTTCTGCCCATCTGCTGCCTGTGTCTTTACGATATGAAGCTTGAAAAAGTGTGCAGAGCTTTTTTATTTACCATCGGCACCTGCCTCGCCGCGTTGATTCTCTGCTGTCTGTGCGGAACGGTTCCTCAAATTGTCAATCCAGAAAAGAACTTCAGCGGTTCCTTCGGCGCCATCAATTCAACCGATTTCGCTTCTTATTTCACTTTTCTGCTCCTGATCGCATGGTGCTGTACGCGAATGCTCAGATGGTATACAAAGCTGCTGTTTGCAGCGCTCAGCTCCGCAGTGATCTATTATGTTTATACCCTCACCGACAGCCGTACGTCATTGTATATCGGCGGTTTATTTGTGCTTGCCGTACTGTGGGACTGCCTGAATGAGCACGTTTTTTCCCGCGTCAAATGGCTCGGCTCGTTCGGAAAGGGAGTGAACTGGCTTTCCATTCTTGCGTTCCCGGCCGTTGGCGCTTTGGTGGTCTTTTTGACCGCCCGGTTCGCCGCCCAGGACCCCTGGGCGCTGGAGCTGGAAAAGACGCTGTCCGGAAGACTGATAACGGTTCTGCAGCCTTTCCAAATGTACGGCATCAAACCTTTTGGAAATACAATAGAAAGAATGTATGGTCAAGGCGGAACCATTTTGGGTTCATTCTGGAGCAGCGGATACAGTTATCTGGATGTGGCTTACGCCATGCTGGCCATTCGTTTCGGATGGGTCGTGACAGGTATTGTTGCGGGATTCTGGCTATATACAACGGTAAAAGCGCTCAGAACCGGGAAAACCCGATTTGCCTGGGCGATGTTTATCCTTGCGTGTCACGGTTTTTCTGAAGCCCGGATTCTTGATGTGAACTACAACATTTTTCTGATCATTCCGTTTTGCGCTTTCACAGCCGAGTCCAATACGGACAGCCAGACGCAGGAATCAAATCGTGTGTTTTTAATCCGCCTGCTGACAGGCACGGCCCTTGCGGGAATCTTCTCGCTTATCCTGCCAACAGCCATTTCCTGGCTTCGCACTTTCTTTTACCTGAAAAATTGGAATGAAGGAACCTCCGCTTTCGCTTCATTTCTCTTCTTCGCGGCAGCTTTTCTTTTGACTTGCGCATTATGGAAAAACGTAAATATGCTTTGGGAAAACAGGAATAAAAAAACGCTCCTTCCGCTTGCCGGCATCTTGCTTCTTCTGTTTGGCAGCGTTTTAATCGTCAACGGCACAATCGAGCATGGAAGAACAGAACAGGCAGATCGGATACTAACAGAAAAAGCCCTCATCCATCGTCTTCAGGAAACTGCGAGTCTGCCCATTTACGCAGCCGAATCAGAGGAATTGTACCGACGGGAAGGAATCGCTGTGGCAGATCATTGGTTCACCACGGAAGAACTGGGGCGGACGCAGGGATCAATGCTGGCGGATCGCAATATTGAGGCGTTTGGCATTACAACCTCCGGAGGACGATACGCGCAGATATCGGAAAAAACCGGTTTGTATTCCTATGATCCAAATGTCATTGCCGCCCTGGCAAACGACGGTTATCCGCTCAGTCTTTTCTACACTGGAAAGCGGCATGTGGCTTTACACGATTTGGCCCGGTTTAACGATATGAGACCGGCGGATCATCTGATTTTGAACAATTCCATGCGGGTCATCACGAAAAATATGGAAACTGATCAGATCGGCGGAGCGTATGAGGTGAGCTTCAAATTCTCTGATTTTGTTTCTGAGGCAGAAGGGGAAGCCGTGGTGCTCGAAGTGCTCGGCGAAATGGAGGATCATGTGCTTTACCGGGAAACGCTGACCGCCGCCGATTTTGATTCGGAAGGCACATGCGCTCATACCCTGGCCTATCAAATCAACAGCACCCCCCAGGTTTCCTATGCGATTTCCGTAAAGGAAGGGGTCAGCGTCACGGTCGAGGACATTGCCTGGCAGCGCGTCAACCTGGCCGATCGGAACCAGCCGTCGAATTTGCTTTTCTTCCCGGAAAACCCCCAGATCGGAGCATCTGACTATTCAAATGGCGTATGGCGTTCCGCCTCCGGAGGAACTGGCGAGCGGACGATCGTGGATATTCAGGACGCGCCGATACCGGGGGTGCATCGGGCGATGCACATTACCGGGAAGGAAGACAGCGTCCACTGCACGGACCTGGCCATCGACCATGTGCCTTTACTGCTTGGAAACACTTATACTTTATCCGTTTATGCAAAAGGAAGCGGTCAGCTGCATTTGGAGCATGGCAGAACATCGTGGGATTTTGTCAGCTATGACGTGTCTGGTGAATGGGAGCGTTACAGCTATACTTTTACCGTAGGCGATCAGGACGGCGCAGTGCCTGACGCTCCATGGGTCAGCATCTATGTTGGCAGTATGCCGCAGCTTGAATCGGATATCTACATTTGCAATGTGTGTCTGGAAGATATTACGGTTCTTGGCAGGCAGCAGCTTTAATTCCGCGGCTATAACGAGAGCATGAAATCTTTCATGTCGGCCGGTTCTGGAAGCCGATATGCCGAATGGTACGGTAGAATTCGAGCGGCTTCCCATTTCAAAGCGTTCAAACCAGGAGGAGCGTGTCTGCCATGCAGGAGAATAAGGATCGTTTCGCTGGGCGCGATGACTCCCGCGCCGCGGCGCCGTTGCGGAACGATCTCCCCGATC
>CADBTC010000330.1 GCA_902797445.1 uncultured Eubacteriales bacterium
TGAACCAACATTTGACTCCCTCCGCCGTTACAGCGCGCCGGAATGGTTCCGGGATGCGAAATTCGGGATCTGGAGCCACTGGGGCCCACAGAGCGTGCCCATGTTCGGGGACTGGTATGCCCGGAATATGTATATCCAGGGCACACCTCAGTATGAATACCATCTGCGGCATTACGGGCATCCTTCCCGGTTCGGATACAAGGATCTCTGTGCCCTGTGGAAGGCGGAAAGGTTCGATCCGGATGCACTGATCGAAAAATATGCGCGGGCGGGGGCCCGGTACCTGATGACCCAGGCGTCCCATCATGACCACTTCTTTAACTATGATTCGAAGATGAACCGCATGAACAGCGTAAACGTGGGGCCGAAGCGGGATATACTGGCCCTGTGGAAGGCGGCGGCGGATAAAAAGGGGATGCCCTTCGGGCTGAGCGAACATCTGGGGGCGTCTTTCTCGTGGTGGCGGGTCAACAAGGGATGCGATCAAACCGGGCCGTACGCCGGGGTGCCCTATGACGGGAATGATCCAGCCTGGCAGGATTTTTATCATGCCAATCAGGAGCATGGAACAGCGCATCCTCAGGATTGCAGCCTCTGGTATACGAAGAACGAGACATTCCGCCGGTACTGGCTGCGGTGCGTGACAGAAATGATCGACCGCTTCCAGCCTGAAATCCTGTATACGGACGGATCCCTTCCTTTTGGCGAGCACTGGATCGGAGACCAGGCGGAGATCCGGGAAGAAGATTACGCGCTGGGACTGCGGGCGGTAGCGCATCTGTACAATACTTCCATCCGGAAGCACGGAAGCAATCAGGCGCTGTATCTGCAAAAGGACCGGCGGCCGGAGATTTACAGCGTAGGTGTGCTGGATATCGAAAAGAGCCAGCTGCCCGGAATCATGCCGGAGCCCTGGCATACAGATACCTGTATCGGAAACTGGTTCTATGATGTGCGGGATCCGTACAAGTCCCCGGAGCAGATCATCGAAATGCTGGTGGACATCGTGTCGAAGAACGGGGTCATGCTGCTGAACATTCTGCAGCGTCCGGACGGTACCATTGACGAGGACGCGGATTTCATCCTGGATACGCTGGCGGGCTGGTTCGCGATCAATGGGGAGGCCATCTACGGAACCAGGCCCTGGCGCGTATTCGGCGAAGGGGAGACCCGGGTGCTGATCGAAGGCTTCCGGGAGGAAAAGACGGAATGGACCCGGAGCGATTACCGGTTTACCCGGAAGGACGGGAAGGTATACGCTTTTATGCTGGGGGTAAAGGGCGGAGAGACCGCGGTGATCCGGAGCTTCGGGGAGGAACGGGTTGCGGCGGTGGAGCTGCTGGGCGCGGGTCCGGTGGCCTGGAAGCAGGAGATGGGGCTGCTGATGGCGAAACTGCCGGAGAAGCTGCCTTCTGTCTGCGCCAATACGCTGCGGATCTCCCTGGAGGGGTAAAAAACGCACGCTTTCCGGCATGAAAGCGTGCAGCACAGAGCGGAGAGATAATCCGGGGGAAACGGACAATGAAAAGCAACGATAAAACGAATGTGATGCGGATCCTGGACGGGAAAAAGATCGCATACACCGCGCATTTTTATGAACCGGACGCCACCATGACGGGCGAGCAGATTGCGGAAACACTTGGGGAGGATCCGGCCCGGGTCTTCAAAACCCTGGTTACCCGGGGAAAATCCGGCGGATACTTTGTATTTGTTGTTCCGGTAGGCGCGGAGCTGGATCTGAAAAAAGCGGCGAAAGCTGCCGGGGAAAAGGCCATCGCCATGATTCACCAGAAGGAGCTGCTGCCCCTGACGGGCTATGTACACGGGGGCTGTTCTCCGATCGGGATGAAGAAAGCGTTTCCCACCTTTCTGCATGAGACGGCGCGGGAATACGAGGCCATCTGCGTCAGCGCCGGAAAGGTTGGCGCGCAGATTGAGGTAAACCCGAACGATCTGGCCGCAGCGACCGGATGCAGATGGGCGGACGTTGTGTGACGGCAGGAAGAAACAAAGGATTAGACCGGTCGGCCCGGTCATAAGAAAACGAGGACGGGAAGACGGGGAAGGGTCAGGCACAGCGGACTGCCTTCCTGTCTGCAGTGAGGGGTTTTTGCGATGACGGACGTAGCCCGGAAACGGAAAAACGGACGGAAGGCGGTATCCATCAGCCGGGTGATGACCCTGACCTTTCTGGGGATCATTCTGGTTGGCGCGGCGCTGCTGAATCTGCCGGCGGCCTCCCGGGACGGGCGGTCCGCGGGGGCGATGGTCTCCCTGTTTACGGCGACCTCCGCGACCTGCGTGACCGGGCTGACGCTGGCGGATACCTGGAGTCAGTGGAGCGGGTTCGGCCAGACGGTGATCCTGCTGATGATTCAGGTGGGCGGCCTGGGCTTCATGTCCGCGGCTTCCCTGGCGTATTTCAGCATGCGCCGGAAGGTTTCCATCCAGCAGCAGATGGTGATGGCGGAGGCCATCGGCGTCCAGAACATGGGAGATGTGGTGATCCACCAGAAGCGTCTGCTGATCCGGGCCTTCTCGGTGGAGGGTGTGGGCGCCGCGCTGCTGACGGTCCGTTTTCTGGCCGAATATCCCTTTGCCCAGGCGGTGAAGCTGGGCATCTTCCATTCGGTTTCCGGATTCTGCAACGCGGGATTTGACATTCTGGGTTTCCGGTCTCCCGGTTCCAGCCTGATGACCTATCAGGAGGATCCGGCAGTATGTCTGATCCTGGGCGCGCTGGTGATCCTGGGCGGGCTTGGCTTCCTGGTGTGGGATGAGGTGCTGCGTGAAAGACGGCCTTCCAAATGGAGCGTATACACCAAACTGGTGATGATTACCTCCGGCATCCTGCTGGCCGTCGGCATGGCCGCGACCTGCGCGCTGGAATGGAACAATCCCGCGACGCTGGGGCCCATGCCGGTGGGGAAAAAGCTGCTGGCCGGCTTTTTCCAGTCGGTCACCCTGCGCACGGCCGGCTTTGCGGCCGTGGATCAGGGTGCGCTGACGCCCGCGGGAAAGGGTCTGTCCCTTTTCCTGATGCTGATCGGCGGCTCTTCCGGCTCCACAGCCGGCGGACTGAAGACGGTGACCTTCATCGTGCTGGTCATGTTCCTCTGGAACCGGATGCGGGGACGGCGCACCGTCAGCGTATTCCACCGGACCATTTCGGATGATCACGTGATGAACGCCATCGAGATGTTTATCCTGATGATCACCCTGGCGTTCTTCAGCGCGGTGGTGGTTTCCGGCACATCCCCGGTGGATTTTACCGACGCGCTGTATGAAACGGTCTCCGCCATCGGAACGGTGGGTCTGTCAGCGGCAGGCACGGCGAGGATGAGTCCGGTGGCGAAGGTGCTGATCATGATGCTGATGTACTTCGGCCGGGTCGGGGTGCTGACCATCAGCGTGGGTTTCCTGAAGAAAAAACCGGCCGGAGAAAAGTACCGCTACGCGAATACGGACCTTTTGATTGGATAACAGGGGTGCACCGGGTATCGCGGGATGCTCGCATCCTGCAGGCGCGCCTGATCCGGCTGCCGGCAGCGTGCCCATAAAGGCAGATACTTGATCGAACGGGAGGAAAAGAAACATGAAATCCTATGTAGTGATCGGACTGGGGCGCTTCGGCGCGGAAATCGCGGCGAAGCTGTACGCCTGCGGCGAAGAAGTGCTTGCGGTGGATGTGGACGAGCAGATCGTGGATAAAATTGCGGACAGGGTGACCCGAGCGGTGGCAGCGGATGCCCGGGACCGGGATGTGCTGGAAAAGCTGGGGGTGGAAAACTTCGACCGGGCGGTGGTGGCCGTGGGCAGCGACCTGGCCGCGTCGGCGCTGATTACCATGAACCTGAAGGCCCTGGGCGTTTCCTATATCGTGTGCAAGGCCCATGACGATACCTATCGGGAGATCCTGGAAAAGCTGGGGGCGGACCGGGTGATCATTCCGGAATGGGAGGCGGCGGACAAGCTGGCCCTGGGCCTGACGCATGCGGGCGTCATGGAATATATTGAGCTCTCCGAAGAATTTGGGATTCTGGAAATCGAACCGATGGAAAAATGGGTGGGTAAGACCATCCGGACGCTGGAGATGCGCTCCCGCTTCGGGGTGAATGTGATCGCGATGCGGCGAGGGGACGCCATCAGCATTCCGCCGGATATCGATGTTCCGCTGGATCCGGACATGACCCTTGTGATTCTGGGCAGCTATGACGCGCTGGAAAAACTGAAGAATTAACCCCCAGCGTTAGAACGGATAA
>CADBTC010000331.1 GCA_902797445.1 uncultured Eubacteriales bacterium
TCCAGGATCTTGGCAGCCTCTTCCACCCGGCGCTTGATTTCATCCTTGGGGGTCTTCCGCAGCTTCAGACCGAAGGCCATGTTGTCAAACACGGTCATATGCGGATACAGGGCGTAGTTCTGGAACACCATGGCGATGTCGCGGTCCTTCGGAGCCACATCGTTGACCAGCTTGTCGCCGATGTACAGCTCGCCATCGGAAATTTCTTCCAGACCGGCGACCATCCGCAGGGTCGTGGACTTACCGCAGCCGGAAGGTCCGACCAGAACGATAAATTCCTTGTCTTCGATGTCCAGGCAGAAGTCGCTGACGGCGGTCACATTCCCGGAATAGACCTTGTAGATATGCTGCAGGGATACACTTGCCATCTTTTCATCCTCCTCAATGCATTCGGGCCAAAGCCCCGTTTCTGCACGCATTATACCGGAAGAAGCTGAAAAAGGGAAGATGGCATTTCGACAATTTTAACGAATTCATCTTGTGCAGACTGCACAAAAAAGGATCCGCGCTTTCCAGCAGCGCAGATCCTTTCCCATCCCTGTCCGGTGCCGATCCTGGTCCGGCACTGCAGAGACCGTCTTATTCAGCCCGCTGTCCGGGTTCCTCCGGCTCGGTTGTCTTCTCAGCGTTTTCCTCTCCATTTTTCATTGCCCGGATCTTTTTCCAGCTCTGTGCCACATAGGCCAGGAGGGCCTGAATACACAACCCCACGGAAATCCAGAGCATATACTGGTCCAGCGGGCGTCCCCATTCCGCCAGCTCCCTGTGGAAGAAGCTGAGAATCAGGCTGATGATGAAGCAGACCGTGGCCACCTTGCCGAAGTAATTGGCGGACACCACGACGCCCTTCCCCAGCATATAGACGCTGCCCGCCATCATCACCAGCTCCTTGAGCAGCACGATGCCGATGGCCTCCCAGGGAAAAACCCCCGCTGCTCCCTGGCAGAACAGGGCTGTCAGCACCATCAGCTTGTCCGCCAGAGGATCAAAAAGCTTGCCGAAATCCGTAATCTGATTCAGCTTCCGGGCCAGGATCCCGTCCAGCATATCCGTCAGGCTGGCCAGGCAAAAGACACCCAGCGCGATACGGGGATGCCCCGCCCGGAACACCGCCACAAATACCGGCACCAGAATAAGCCGGAAAATCGTCAGCGCATTAGGGATGTTCCAGAACCCGGTAAACAGTTTCCTGATTCTCTCCTTCAAGGGATTCGTCCTCTTTTCGTCTTCCAATCATGCCTCCGGCCGGATTTCTCCGTAAAAAAACACTTCCGGCCGGATTTATTTTTTTCGCCGAAAGTGTGCATATTTCCTTCCTGTTTTTCAGGCATTTTCCGAAAATGAACCACCGGGAGGCTGTTAACCTTCCGGCGAGGCTTGCTGCTGTTGCTGCTGACGGAACTGGCCGGGCGTGATGTCCATGACCCGTTTAAAATTCTTGATCATGTGACTGCAGTCCGCGTACCCGGTGGCCTCGCTGATCTGCGTCAGATCCAGATCAGTAAACCGAAGAAACTGCTCCACCCGGGCCACCCGGATCTGCTCGATATACTCCTTACAGCTAATCCCATAAAGATCCCGGAACTTTTTGGCGAACCAGGGATAGCTCAGCCCGCATTTTTCCGCCAGATCCTCCACCTTCAGCCCGTTGCGCAGATGGCTCTGAATATAGCTGGCCAGGGAGCGGATCGAAAGCTGCTCCTCCTCCCGGCCGGGGAGCGTCAGGCCCTTTCCCAGCCAGAACCGGACCAATCGCAGGCAGGCCTCCCCCAGCCGCAGCGTGATCCCAAGATCATAGCCGAAGGACTTTTTCCGACCCTCCGAGTCGCAGCTTGCGATCAATTCCAGCAAATCCAGCTTCTCGATTTCCTGCCGGGAAAACTTCATGGGCATCTTCTGCTTCCGGGCTTCAGAAAAAATAACACTCAGCCCAGGGGAATAGTCAGGCAGCGGGGGCATCCGATCCGGATCCAGCCTCAGCAGCAGCCCGTGGGGCTCTCCCTCCGCCGCGGAAAGCAGGTGCACCGCTTCGGGACAGATCATGGCTGCCTCCCCGGCTCGCAGAAGGAGCGGCTCCCCATCCAGCTCCAGGCGGACAACACCGTCCTGAACCAGCAGGAATTCGGCAAAGTAGTGACTCAAAGGGGACGAAGGCGCTGAGTCCCTGTCCATAACAACGGCAAAACTGTCAAAAGGTAAAACCAAGGGTTGACACATTTCATTGGAGTTTTTCATGGACGCCTCCATCAAAGTGCCGGCTTCAGTCTTATCGCGAACAGGTCATATTATAGCATAATTTGTGAAAAATTCAACAATATTTTTTGACAACTACTTCATCCGGAACTGGGACTTGGCGGGCCCCGCCTGGCAGTGGGTAATGGCGCAGGCGATCGCGTCCGCCGCGTCATCCGGGCGTGGAATCTCCTCCATGCGCATCAGCAGCTTCACCATCTGCTGCATCTGCGGCTTGTCTGCCCGCCCGCTGCCGGTAATCGCCTGTTTGATCTGCATGGGGGTATATTCATACAGATTTTCCGTATAGGCCACCGCTTCGATAATCGCGGCCCCCCGGGCAGCTCCCACCATCAGGGCCGTGGTGGTATTCCGGCCGAAAAACAGCTCCTCAAAGGCCACGTCATCGGGCTTATAAACCTCCAGCAGATTCCGGATCCCCAGCTGCAGCGTCCGCAGCCGGTACTGCATAGGCGTCCCCGCCTTGGTTTCCAGGCAGCCGTAGGCAATCAGCCGCATCCGTCCCCTTTCCGATTCGACCACGCCCCAGCCCATCAGGGCGTAGCCCGGGTCAATCCCCAGTACGACCACGGTTTCTTTCCCCTCCCGTTTCTCTCCCCTGGAAAGCACAATTCTCGCCCGATCCCGTCCGTTAGGTGCGGGGGCATCCTTCCGTCCCTTTTCTCCGGGGAAAATGACTTTGAGCATAGCCGGAAAGCGCAGAAAAGTCAAGTTGACACCCCCCGTTGAATCCGGTACAATTATTTTTTGGTTACCACGGTTTCCCCAGCCGGAAGGATGGCTGCGGAAACGGGATTTTGAAAAAACGGAGGGATACGCCCATGCGTTTTGACGGAAGATTGCAGGATGAGCTGCGGCCGGTTTCGATCCAGCCGGATTTTGTACGGACTGCGGCGGGCAGCTGCCTGGTTTCCACCGGGGGGACCCGGGTGATCTGCACCGCCAGCGTGGAAGAAGGGGTGCCTCCCTTCCTGCGGGGCAAGAATCAGGGCTGGCTGACAGCGGAATACGCCATGCTTCCCGCCTCCACCGGCCAGCGGAAAAAGCGGGACGGCATCAAAAAGGACGGACGCAGCGTGGAGATTCAGCGCCTCATCGGCCGCTCCCTGCGGCAAGCGGTGGATCTGCAGGCCCTGGGGGAATATACGATTACGCTGGACTGCGACGTGCTGGAGGCCGACGGCGGAACCCGTACCGCCTCTATTACCGGATCCATGGTCGCCCTGACCTGCGCCGTGGACAAAATGATCCGTGAGGGAAGGCTGCTCTCCTCCCCCATCCGTCACCAGATCGCCGCCGTCTCCTGCGGCATCGTGGAAAATGAGCCCTGTCTGGATCTGTGCTATCAGGAAGACAGCCAGGCCCAGGTAGATATGAATTTTGTCATGAACGAGCAGGGTGAAATGATCGAGCTGCAGGGCACGGGGGAAGGCCGCGCCTTCAGCCGCGGGGAGCTGGACCGGCTTCTTTTTCTGGGGGAAAAGGGCATCCGGGAACTGATGCGTGCCCAGCGGGACGCCCTGGGGGACAGGGCGCGTCATCTGTGCGCAAAACCCGTAGTGCTGGCTGCCACCGGAAACATGCACAAGCTGCGGGAGCTTGGGGAGATTTTCAAAGACCGATATACCGTCCTGCCCATGAGCGCCGCCGGGTTCAGCGATGACATCGTGGAGGACGGTGAGACCTTCGCCGCCAACGCGGTTATCAAGGCAGAGGCAGTCTGCGCCGCCACGGGATATCCTGCCCTGGCGGATGACAGCGGGCTGGCGGTGGAGGCCCTGAATGGGGCTCCCGGGGTATATTCCGCCCGGTACGCCGGCGTCCATGGGGATGATGAAGCGAATAACGATCTGCTGCTGCAAAACATGGAAGGCGTCACTGACCGGAGGGCATTCTTCGTTTCCGCCATCGCCCTGAAGCGTCCCGGGGAGCCCCCGCTGGTGGCGGAAGGCCGCTGTCCCGGGGTAATTCTGACAGAAAGAAGAGGCACCGGCGGTTTCGGATACGATCCGCTCTTCCTGTATGAGCCCCTGGGAAAGACTTTTGCGGAGCTGAATGAAGAAGAGAAAAACAGCGTCAGCCATCGGGCCCGGGCCTGTGAGGCCATGCGGAGCCTGCTGGAGAAAGAGCAGAAGGCAGAGGACTGACGACCGGAAACGACGGCATCGCACGTTCTCCGCGTGAAGGCCGTGATCCAGTGCCACAGCCGCGCCATTCGGACGGTTTCGGAATGGAGGCAACAAAAATGTATGCTTTTATTGAAGGCCAGATCTGTGAAAAAAGCAACGGGACCCTGGTTCTTTTGGCCGCCGGCGTCGGCTGGCAACTCAGCTGTTCCAACAACACCCTGCAGGCCGCCCCGGCCGTGGGGGAAAAAATGCGCTGCTATACGGTCCTTTCCGTTCGGGAGGACGCCATGGAGCTCTTCGGCTTCGCCACGAAGGAGGAGAAGCAGATGTTTCTCTCCCTGACCTCCGTTTCCGGCGTGGGCAGCAAGATGGCGCTGGCCTTGCTGGGGGCCATGCCCCTGAGGGAGCTGAATCTGGCCATCCTCATGGGGGACGTGGCCGCTCTGTCCCGGGCGCCGGGCATTGGGAAAAAAACCGCTCAGCGGATCTCTCTGGAGCTCAAGGAAAAGGTCACCCAGGCGGATGTGTCCGCCTCCACCGCCTCCGCGGCCGCCCCGGCCGCTGCCCTTCCCGCCGACCATATGATGGAGGCCGTGGAAGCCCTGACAGCCCTGGGGTATTCTTCCGCAGAAGCCTCCAACGCTCTCATGCGGGTGCGGGATCAGAGCGACAAACCGGAAGAGCTGGTTCGCCTCGCCCTGCGCGCTATGGCGGGAATGTAGGCCTTCCGGGTTGTCCCGGTCTTCGAACATTTCCCGCCTCCGGTCTGATCCGAATGCACGCGTGTGGATAATGTAAAAGAATCAAATGGTCGCCTCCGGCACAGCCCGGACAGAAGAGAGATAGAAGATATGGAAGAGAATCGAATTGTCACCTCCGGTATGACGCCGGAGGACAGCGCGGTGGAGCAGTCCCTCCGCCCCCATACCCTGAGGGATTATGTCGGCCAGGGTGCCGTCAAAAAGAGCCTGGGCATCTACATTCAGGCCGCTCTGGCCCGGCATGACGCTCTGGATCATATGCTGCTCTACGGGCCGCCCGGGCTGGGAAAAACCACGCTGGCCTGCATCGTGGCCGCCGAAATGGGGCAGAATATCCGGGTTACCAGCGGACCCGCTATCGAGCGCCCCGGGGATCTGGCCTCCATGCTCACGAATCTGAACACCGGGGACGTGCTGTTTATCGACGAAATTCACCGGCTGAGCCGCCAGGTGGAAGAGGTGCTCTATCCCGCCATGGAGGATTTCGCCATCGATATTATGCTGGGCAAGGGGCCTACCGCCCGCAGCATGCGCCTGGATGTACCGAAGTTCACCCTCGTGGGCGCCACCACCCGGGCCGGCATGCTTTCCGCCCCCCTTCGGGACCGGTTCGGTATGCTTTTCAGGCTGGAAATGTATTCCCCGGAGGATCTGGCCCTGATCGTCCGCCGCAGCGCGGGCATCCTGGGCATAGAGGGGGATCCCGATGGTCTCTTCGAAATTGCCCGCCGCAGCCGGGGCACCCCCCGGATCGCCAACCGCATGCTCAAGCGGGTCCGGGATTTCGCACAGGTCCGGGGCGGCGGAAAAATCACCCGCGAAATCGCCCGGGAAGCCCTTGAAATGCTGGACGTGGACGAGCTGGGGCTGGACCGGGTGGACCGGAATGTTCTCAGCGCCATGATGGATAAGTTCTCCGGCGGGCCCGTCGGGCTGGATACGCTGTCCGCCACCACCGGTGAAGATGCCGTGACCATTGAGGATGTATACGAACCCTATCTGATGCAGCTGGGGTTCATCCAGCGGACCCCGCGGGGCCGGATCTGCACCCCGGCCGCCTGGGCCCACATGAAAAAACAGATGCCCGCCCAGGCGGACGCGCAGATCAGGATGGAGCTGTGAAGCCCTTCGGAGCCGGGTCCGTCCCCGACAGATACCCTGCCCGGGTCATGCCGGGCCTGTCACATAAACGAAATGGAGCGCTGATTTTTTGAAAACCGCTGATTTTGACTATGAACTGCCCCCGGAGCTGATTGCCCAGACCCCCATGGAACCCCGGGATCACGCCCGCCTGCTGGTCGTCCGGGTCGGAGAGCACCGCCTGGAGCACCGCCGCTTCGACGACATCCTGGAGGAGCTGCACCCCGGGGATGCCCTTGTCATCAACGAAACCCGGGTCATCCCCGCCCGCCTGCTGGGGGAAAAGGAGGATACCCGCGTACCCGTGGAGGTGCTTTTGCTCCGCCGGGAAAACGCCACCGACTGGGAAGCCCTGGTGCGCCCGGGCCGGCGGCTGAAACCCGGAACCTTCTGTTCCTTCGGTGATGGACTGCTCCGCTGCCAGATTCTGGAAAACGTAGCATCTACCGGCGGCCGAAGGGTTCGCTTTTTCTATGAAGGCGTATTTGAGGAACTGCTGGACCGGCTGGGCGAAATGCCGCTTCCCCCCTATATTCATGAAAAGCTGCAGGATCCGGAGCAGTACCAGACGGTCTATGCCCGCCAGGACAGTTCCGCTGCCGCCCCCACCGCGGGGCTGCATTTTACTCCGGCGCTTCTGGACCGGATCCGGGA
>CADBTC010000332.1 GCA_902797445.1 uncultured Eubacteriales bacterium
ATGAACATCCTGATCGCGGAGGATAATGACATCAACTGGGAAATCATCTCCACCATGCTGGGCATGTTTGGCATCACGTCGGAGCGGGCCGAAAACGGGCGGATCTGCGCGGAGAAAATGGCGCAGGCCCCGGAAGGACGCTATGACCTGATCTTTATGGATGTCCAGATGCCCGAGATGAACGGCCTGGACGCGGCGCGGCGGATCCGTCAGCTGGACAGCCGATGGGCCGCCTCGATTCCCATCATCGCGATGACCGCCGACGCTTTCTCGGAAAACGTGGCGGAATGCCTGGATGCGGGAATGAACGGACATATCGCCAAACCGGTCGATCTGAAAATCGTCATCAAAGAGATTCGCAGAATCAAGGAGGAAAAGAAATGAAAAGGCTGATTTGTATGTTCCTGGCCGTCCTGCTCGCTGTTTTTTCCGCGGGCTGTCCTTCCCCATCCCGCGCGGAATCCGCCGGCGGATTCCAGCCGAGGCTGGATACGGACACCAGCTGCGAAATCACGGTGGTTGGGAGCTATTCCAACTTTGAGGCGCTGGAAGCTGAATTTGACAGCTTCAACGAAATCTACCCCAACGTGGAGCTGTCCTATGTGAAGCCGGATGACTACAACAACCTGCTGGGGATGGTGCTGGAAAGCAGCACACCCCCGAATATTTTCTTTTCCTTTCCGTGGATGTACGGAAACGACAGCTATCGGACCGCCTTTGAGCACATGGAGGATCTGTCCGATCCCCGGCTGGGGCTGGATCTGACATGCATCCGGCCCAATCTGCTGAGATATGACGAAGGCGGGCAATTGCTGACGGTGCCGGTTTTCGCCAGAAACTACGGGATGCTGGTGAACAACGGCCTGTTTGAGAAGGAAGGACTTCGGATCCCGACAACCTGGCAAGAGCTGCTGGATGTATGCGAAGCATTCCGCGGCAAAGGGTACGCCAGCCCGATGATGGGCTACAGCGCGACTCCTTCCAGCTGTCTGATGAGCACTTTGGTGTATCCGGAAGTCGTGGCAGCCCTGGCGAACGATCCCGAAATGCTGAAGGCCGCGAATGAGATGAACCCCGCCGCCGGAGCGTGCATGCGCCAGAGTCTGGAATCGATGATGCAGCTGATCGGATCCGGCTATATCAACCTGGGTCAGTGCGCCCAGATCGGGGACAACTACACGCAGGTCATCCTTCGCTTCTTTGAGGGCGATGTTCCCATGATGATCTGCACCGGGGATACCGTGTCCGGCACAGCGAAACGGGAAAGCCAGTCCGAGGCATTTACGAAAAATCCCTTCACCTATACTTTCCACCCCATTCCGCTTTCGGAAGCCGGAGGGTATTTCATCGACAGCCCGTCCGTGGAGTTTTCGGTCAATAAAACCTGTGACAACCTGGACATGACCAATGAGTTCATGCGCTTTCTGATCACCCGCGGGGAGCTGAATAAAATGGCTGCTGTGAAGCGGCTGGTTACGCCGACCACCGATCTGTCCTTCAGTGCGGTGTACGAGCCCTTCGGCCGGGTGCCCGCGGAACGGGTGCTGTGCCCGGAGACGATCGGCATCACGGATCCGCTGTACGAGCAGGTACGGAACGCGGCTTTCCTGGTCGGAACCGGGGCCGCTTCCATTGACGAGGTCGTCAGCCAGTACGGATCCCTCAAACCCTAACCATCATCAAACAATCGAAAAGGACGCCTCTCCGGCCTGTTCACATTCCGGGAGGCGCCCTTTTCATTTCGGCGATGGCAGCCCGTTCATATGCTTCTTTGATCCGACCAGATCAGCTTTCCCCGCCCAGGGGGGTGATCCGGGAATGGAAGGGCACCCGCTCCCGTGGATAGGCTGAATAGAAAATGTGCTCGATTCTTTCCATGACCATGGCGCCGGATTGATAGTTCACCGTCGGCAGCAGCAGGGCCATCACGTAATCGTCGCACCGGGTGACGATATCCCCCCGGCGCAGGTTTCTGCGCAGGATCTCCTCCAGGGCGGCGAAGGCGCCGCTGTAAACGATGGGATCCATGTTCTTTTTCTCTCCGTCCCCCAGCATCACGAGCCCCAGGAACATGGTGGATCCCAGGCGCTCCAGGTTCCGGATCTGGATATGATAAATCTCCCGGAAGGTTTCCATATCGCAGAAGAAGGGACCGGCCTGCCGGTCGCTTTCCTCCGTCAGTTTGCCGCGAAGCACATCAATGTTATACCGCAGGGCGGATCCTGCCTGGCTCATCTCCCGATAAAACGTCTGCAGGTCCTCCCCCGGCTCCGCGTCCAGAAGCCGCCGCTCCCGGTCGGACAGTTCGCGGTACTCACGCATGGCTTCATTGCTCCGGTGCAGATGCACCAGGGCCCGCATGCGCTCGATCTGCAGGGGTTCGTCCATGTCGTCGATCTTCAGGGCGGCGTCGGTAATCGCCAGGATGTCGCTCCAGTTTTCCCGGTTCCGCTTCAGCTCGATCAGGTTCAGGGCGGTATCCAGATAGATCCGGTGCAGCTGACTGACGGCCGAGGTGCCGTTGAGCATATCCTCCGGGGCATACAGGTCCCCGTCGTAGAGGCTCAGCAGCTGCTGGCAGCAGGTGATCCGCTCGCTCTCCGTCATCTCCTGGCGCAGGCGGTCGCTGAGGGACAGGACCTCCAGCACATCCACGAAAACGCCGCTCTGATTTTCCCACCGGTAAGCCCCCTGGCCGGAGGCCACGCAGGCGCTGAGCTTCGGGGAAATCTCCTCCAGCATGGCCCGCAGGCGGCTCACCATGGTCTTCAGCGCGTTTTCCGGATTCGTGTTGCTGCTGCGGCCCCACAATTCGCGGATCAGCCGCGGCGCGGGGATCGGCTGCCCCCGGTGCAGAATCAGATAAATCATCAACGCCGCGCCCTTGCGGCTGCGCTGCGGCAGGTTTTCGATCACTTCATCCCCGGTCCGAACCACGCATCCGCCCAGCAGGCGGATCTCCACTTCCCGGTCCATCGCAAACTCCTCCTCAGGGAACCGTCCCGTTTCTTCTCTTCAACACAGGGCATCATATACCAAATCCGCCCGCTTTGGCAAGCGCAAAAAAACCGCAGGGGGAACCATCCCCCTGCAGCCTATATCAACAGCCTGTCCCCGTTTCTGTTATTGCGGGCGCTGAATCGGTTTATGAACGTTTATGCCTTCTCCGAATCGTTCGGGTTCACCTGGATGGTGGGAATCTCCTCCCGCAGCTCCGTCTGATCGGCGGATTTGTCAGCAGGTTCCCCGGCGGATTCTTCGGTGGATTCGTCAGCGGGTTCCCCAGCGGACTCTTCAGCAGATTCCTCTGCAGGTTCTCCGGCGGGTTCTTCGTCGTTTTCCGTTCCTTCAGGGCATTCCTCCGGATCGTCAGCGGACATTTCGTCCCAGGCCCTGTTCACCTCTTCCCGGATCGTCCTGGCGGCGGTTTTCGCGGTATCCATCACCGTGTCCGCGGCTTCCTTTACAGCTTTCTCCACGTCGACTTTCTGACCTTCTTCATTCTCCAGATGGACGCTGCAGCCCAGAAGCGGTGCGGCAACCATGCCGATCACACTCGCTTTGGGCGAAATAAGCAGCGCCGGCAGCGCCAGAATTCCCGGTACGTTTACGACTTCCTTGCCTTCCCGTTCCACCTTTACACGATAGCCGGTCAGTTCCTCAAAAATGCTCTTTGCCATATTCGTTTCCTCCTTATTCTTCTGTTTCAGTCCCAGCCGCTTTCCTGCTATGAATCAAACAGTAAGCCGCCAGGCCGATCACAATCCCAACAACCAGTCCGCCGCCTGAAAACACACCGGAAGCAAGCGCTTCCAGTCCGGAGAACAGGCCGCCGATCACGGCGCCCATCAGGCCCAGGACTCCGCCAGCAACCGCGATCACAATCCATCCGCCGAACAAAAGCGCCGGCACCAGGAAAAGACCACCCATCGGGAAAATGCCCATCGGGAAGAAGCCCATCGGACGATGCCGCATGCCCATGGGACGATAGCCCATCGGATGATGACGCATCGGGCCGCCCATAGGGCCAAAGCCTCTGTTCATCGGGCCGCGTCCATTCACATACATCGTTCCAAACCTCCTTCATTCTTTCCGGTCATCCCCTGACCGTGAATATATAATAACGTCAAAGAAGGTCAAAATACAGGATCAGGTGCGCAAAATAGAAGAGGTTATTTTTCCAAAGGAAGATGCGGGCAGGGGGGGGATCTCCGTTTCCAGAGGTAAAAAAAAGAGACAGAAGAACCGGTCCCTGTCTTGGCCTCTGTCTTCCGTCCCTGACTCCAGGTCTATTCTATTTTCGTTCTGCCATCTCCAGATAGATCCCCTGCAGCTTTTTTGCCTCGGTATGGATGTCATAGCCCGCCTTCCGCGCAATGTCTTCCCCTTTTGCCCGGTCCCCGGTTTCGGAGCGGGCTTCAAGGATCCTCTGCGCCCATTCCGCGTCGCCTGCTTCCAGGGAAATCCGGCTGGCCGCCGGGGACAGCAGGATTTCGTCCGTCACATTTTCAGAAAAGACACAGGGCAGTCCCGCCGCCTGGGCTTCCACCCCCACCACCGGCAGCCCCTCGAACAGGGACGGCAGGAGGAACAGGTCCATGGCCTGATACCATTCGTATACATTGCCCATCTGGCCCAGAAACAGCACCCGGTCCCCAAGCCTCAGCCTTTGGGCTTTTTCCTTCGTTTCCGCTTCCAGCTCTCCCACGCCGATCAGCGCCAGCCGGGCGGTTGGATCCGATTCCGCTGTTTTCGCGAAAATATCCAGCAGGCGGGTATGGTTCTTTTGCAGATTGAACCGGCCCACGTGCCCGATCACAAAGGCGTCCTCCAGCCCATACTGCCTGCGGATCCGCGCCCGCACATCCGGCTGAAAGCGGAACCGGTCCAGATTGATGGCGTTATGCAGGATAAAGCCCTTCTTTTCCCAGCGCTCCCTGCCGTAATAGTATATGCCCGCGTCCCGGCCGCAGCTCCAGCAGTCCGTCGCCGCCCCCGGCAGCAGGCGCTTGCAGACCATCTTCAGGGGATATTTGTAGTCCCGGATGATCTGCGTGTTGTGGGCATGGGCGATGCGGACCGGAATCCCCGCGTCTTTCGCGCTTTCCAGGGCGTAATAGCCCATGGCCTCGTTGTGGGCATGGACGATCCGGATGGAGGGATCCTTTTGCAGAATCTCCCCCACAAAGCGCCTGTACCGCGGAAAATGCAGTGGATTCAGTCCGGGGCTGACAAACACCCGCCCGCCCATGGCGCGGATCTCGTCATCGTATTCTCCCGGGTCCGGCTTATTGGCCAGAAAATCAAACTGCACCAGGTTCCGGTCCATCTCCCGATAATAATTCATCAGCATGGTCTCGATACCCGCCCGGGCCATATTGCTGACGGAATGGAGCACACGAATCATCTTTTCTCTTCCTTTCCCAAAGCTTACCTTTCTATTATCATATACCATAACAGCCCGTTCGGGCAAGCGGAAAGATACGGAAACGCCCTAAAGAACACGGGGGACGATGCCCTTTTGTCTTGACACGGGCTCACCGGAATGATAGTATATTTGGCACGAAGATACGTCCTCCGCGCCGTTGCGTATAAACGAAATCCGTAACGCGGCAGCCGTCAGAGCGTTCGATTCTTTTGGGTCCGAAATCGCGCAGAAGGAATGAGAAAACGATGTATAAGCGCAAAGTCAGCGGTTGGTCCCAGCATCTGGATTTCATGGCGCTGGACATTCTCTGTCTGGTCGTCGCCATGGTCTTCGGTGCCCTGATGCATTC
>CADBTC010000333.1 GCA_902797445.1 uncultured Eubacteriales bacterium
ACGGGCTGCACGATGGTGGAGCAGCTGACGGTGCTCTCCGCTATTCCGCCGTCAGATAACGGATATACTGCAGAACCGTGTCCAGCCGGGAACTGTTGCCGATCACGCCGAGATATACGTCGCCGGAAAAACCGGCCTGGCTGAACAGCACAAACGGGGTCAGCCGAATCGCGTTGGCTTTGGTTTCCGTGACGACGCGATAGGGAACGCGCTCATCCAGATTATGTTCGATCTCGTTATCCTCCAGGATGACCGTGTTTTCCGTCAGGCAATCGCCGATCGCTGAACGGAGTGCGCTGTCCCGCTCAAGCAGATCTCCCAGCGGCAGCAGGTAGCCGCCTGCGGACATGATGTCATAGGCTTCCTGATTCATCAGCAGGACATCCAGCTGCCCGCCGGTCATGGCGGCCATGATCTTGAGCCGGGAGGCATAGGAATACTGGTGATTCTGGGCGGAGGCGTCGCGGCTCAGATACAGATTGCGGTATGTCTTTACCTCCGTCCGGCCGGAATCCGCACCGACAGAACGTGTGAAGCCTTCGCCAAGCGCGCTGTTCAGCGTATCGCCGACAGCGACGTTGGCATAACCGACATAAAGCAGCGGGTCCCGCCAGGTGATCCGGTAGTACAGCACGCTGCCGAGGGCGATGGCCGCGATGAGGATCAGCACCAGCGGAAACTTATAGTATTCCCAGATGTAGCCAAGCTTCTGGACCAGTGTCATTCTGGCCAGGGCTTCCTGGTTTTCCGCCCGCTCCGCGTCTGTCAGTTTCACAGTTCCGTCTCCTTATCGGGTTCATCGGATACGCTTTCGGACATTCCGTCCTCCGCTGTCTCGTTTTCCGTGGGCTGATTCGGATCCTGGAGAAGGGGACGGTAAATCTTCAGCAGAATATGGGCTGAGATGACCGCGCACAGGCCTTCTCCGAAGATGATCAGAGGCGTGAACACATTGACCACCAGGAAGAACATGGCATAGTGCACGAAGATGACCAGGAGGGTCGCAAACAGGTAGTGGGTGCCGATCAGGAAGGCATTTTTAAACATGTTGGAGATGGTATTGCTGGCGGTGGAGAGCAGGGGGAAAATATGCACCAGCAGAATCACGTAGAAAACCATACACGCGAAAATGACCGCCAGCAGCAGCGTCCAGACAATGGCCGCCGGGCCGGTGGTGGTCTGATACAGCTGATAGAGCAGGATGGCATCCGCTCCGATGATCAGCCCCGTGACCAGCATGATCAGCCAGATGATCGTCGCCTGCCTGAAGTTCTGCCTGAAGGAGCGGAAGAACATCGTGGTGATGAAGCTGCCCTCATCCTTCGCGATCTTGAAGGAGGTGTAGTAAAGCGCCGTGGTGGATGCACCGATGGTAAAGATGGGCAGACAGCAGATGAGCCACAGGAAGTTGAGACAGCATCCATAGCTCAGCTTCAGAAAAAGACGCCCGAATTTGCTGTCATAGGAAAAGAACTTCATCGGAACCTCCTGCCTGAAAAAAATTAGTTAACTGCGGGTGGACTCCCGGTAAATCAGTGTCGTTTCTGTGTGAATCACGCGGTTATCCAGCCGGGGCTCGTCGATGCGGGAAAGCAGCAGCTGGACGGCAGAGGCGGCCATTACGCCCGTATGGATACGCACCGTGGTGAGGGAGGGCGTCATGGACCGGGATTCGGGGGAATCGCCGAAGCCGCATACCAGCACGTTCCCGGGCACCGACAGGCCTCGCTTTTCCAGGGTACGGACTGCCTCGACGGCGGCCGTATCGCTTGCACAGACAAATACCTCGGGAAAATCTGAAAGAGCGGACAGGGCGGCCTCTGTTTCCCCGGGGAGGCCGGCTTTAATGCAGAAGCGCTCTTCGACGGGGGCGCCGGCCATGAGCATGGCGCAGCGAAAGGCCGTGTACCGTTCATACTGGGACTGGCAGCTTTCATGGTCCCCGATAAACCCGATCCTGCGCCAGCCCCGTACCAGCATTTCATTGACGAAGCGGGTGATGACGGAGGTATTTTCCATATACAGCTGGTCGGCGGGCAGATTGAATCCGCCGCGTTTATTCGGGCCGTCCACAAAAACGGCGGGCAGGCCCAGGGCGCAGATCATTTCGTCATAGTCCCGGTCGAACAGCTCGGCACAGAGGACGGCGCGGACCTGGCCGGGATCGAAACCGGCCGGCAGGGTGCGCTGCAGGAGGTTCTCCCGCTTTACCCGGTAGGAATGCAGCGTATATCCGGAGGCGAGGAGTTCTTTTCTGATCCTGTCGGCCAGCGGAGAAACATAGGAAGCGGAAACGCCGGCGGATCCGCGCAGCAGGGCAATGTCCCCTCTGTCAGTCTGCCTGTAGGCTGCGGCATCATCGGCGAAAGCATGAATATAGGAAAACTGCTTGTAGCCCATTTCAACAGCCTTCCGCAGGATTCTTTCCCGGGTGGCCGCGGCCAGACTGCCGGTGTTATTCATGGCTTTGGATACCGTGTTTCGGGAGATTCCCAGCTCGTTCGCGATATCCTGCATGGTCACTCTCTGCATGGAAAGGATCCTCCTTCATCTTTCGGCCTGAGTGTAGCATGAAATGGTGCAAATGTCAACATAAACAGTGTGAATGCACCCGCGTTGTGAAAAACGGTCTTAAAAAAACCATAAAACATTGTTAAACAAAAAATAAATGTGCAAATGCATCAAAACATATTGACATGGATGTGCTGAAAGCGTATTATGTTTTCAGATCCCCATCAGACGTGTGTAAATGTAATCTGCCAATGCAAATGCACACCCGGGGAAATTGAAAAAAGGAGGATTACTATGAACAAGCCCTTGCCTGCCAAGGAAAACGTGCCTCTGAAACAAAGAGCGCACAATACCCTGGTGTATCTGCGGCAGCACTGGCAGCTCTACCTGATCTTCATGTTGCCGGCCTTCGTGCTGACGATCATCTTCCGCTACGTTCCGATGGGCGGTGTGGCGATCGCCTTCATGGACTACAACCCTTTCCGGGGTCTGTGGGCCAGCGAGTGGGTGGGATTCGAGCATTTCAATCGTTTCCTTTCCTCGCCTGACTTCATGAAGTACCTGATGAACACGCTGAAGCTGAGCGTATTCGGCCTCCTGTGGGGATTCCCGGCACCTATTCTGCTGGCATTCCTGCTGAACCGGATTCTCAGCTCCAAGATCAAGCAGAAGGTTCAGCTGGTGCTGTACATGCCCAACTTCATCTCGGTTATCGTCCTTTGCGGTATTGTCCG
>CADBTC010000334.1 GCA_902797445.1 uncultured Eubacteriales bacterium
ACGCCGTATCTGACCTTGTACCAGCCGCCGGACTGGCCGACCACCTCGACGTTCGTCCAGGGCTCCAGCTGGGCAATCCGGTCGGACTTGACGTCCGGCTTCACACGGTAATTCACCTTTTTGCCGTTCTTGCTGTAGATCTGGGCGTCAAAGGCCTTGAAGGAGGAAGGTGTGGAGGGGCCGTATTTGTTGGTGGACAGATACTTGCTCATCACATAAACGGTAAACCCGCCATATTTGACGGCTGACCATCCGCCCTTCACGGAATGCAGCAGGGCAACCTCCGTCCCGCCCTCCACCTGGGCCGCGATGCCGTATCCCGTCGTGCTGGGGCCGTGGCGCAGGTTGACCTTTTTCCCGTTGGGGGAATAGATATACCGGGTCATGGTGCTGGGGATCACCCCGCCGCCGGGCGCGGGGCACACATCGGTCAGATACTTGCTCATCACGTATCCGGCCACGGGGGCGGAGATCCGGGACCAGGTCCCGTTAATTTCTTCTACCGTGACCTGCGTACCGGGCTTCAGCTCGACGTCCACTACATAATCCTTTCCGGGGCCCTGACGAACATTCACCGTCCGGCCGGTGGGATTCGTGATGTATTCAATATGCGGATCAGCCAGGGCGGGAACGGAAAAAGAGGTGAACATCAGGCAAAGAACCAGAAACAACAGAAAAACAGAATTCCTTTTCATGGAATATAACCTCCTTATCGGATCGGCGTATATATTGCGATCCACATTTATCATACCACCTATCCATTGAGATAAATCGAAGGAATCCTGAAATCCTCCTTACAGGAGAACAACAGATTCATCACAATCATTACAAAAATCATAAGAATTTGTGTCTCGGGCGGAAATATGATAATATACATCATGTTGTTAGGATTTTGATTGACTTTAGCACGCTAATGTGATAGCATACAAAAGCGCTTCCGCTCGAAGCGGAGGACGCGGAAAGGGGACCGGAGAGAGATGGAAATCAGGGACGAGGTCCTGGACGAACGGGAACGGATTGGGTTCCGGCTGCGGGAAGCCTACCACCGCCACGGGTTCAGCCGGTACCGGATGGGCAAATTTGAGGAATATGACCTGTACAGCCGGAACAAGGATTTCCTGCTGAGCGACGGGGTCATTACCTTCACGGATACAAATGGGCGCCTCATGGCCCTGAAGCCGGATGTGACGCTGAGCATCGTCAAAAACATCCGGGACCGGGGGGACGGGCTGGAAAAGCTGTATTACCATGAAAACGTATACCGGGTCAGCGACGGAGTGGACGGCTTCCGGGAGGAAACCCAGGTCGGGATCGAATGCATGGGCCGGATCGACAGCCGGACCATCGGAGAAGTACTGGGCATGGCGGCTGAAAACCTGGGGATGCTCAGCGACCACTGGGTGCTGGAGATCAGCCACCTGGACCTGCTCAGCGCCATGGTGGACGCAGTGGCCCTGGACGGGGGCATGCGGGACCGGATGCTGGCCTGCGCCGGTGAAAAGAACCTGCACGGGATCGCGCAGATCTGCCGGGAGGCGGGGGTGCGGCCCGGGGCGGAGCAGGCGCTGCTGGATCTGATCAATACCTACGGTCCGCCCCGCCAGGTGATGCCCGCCATTCGGAAAATCGCGGAGGAAAATGGATGCGGGGCCTGGGCCCGGGAGCTGAGCGAAACCGTGGCGGCCTTCGCCGGGACGGACGCGGCGGAAAAGATCTGGATCGATTTTTCGACCACGGGGGATCTGCGGTATTATAACGGCATCGCCTTCAAGGGATTCATCGAGGGCATTCCGGATCCGGTGCTCAGCGGCGGGCAGTACGACGCGCTGATGCGGCGGATGCACCGGAAGGACCGGGCCATCGGGTTTGCGGTGTTTCTGAACCGGCTGGACAGGTTAGCAGAAAAGGCAGAAAAGGCGGAAAAGGCAGAAAAGGAGGAAGGGAACGCATGAGCGGAGGAAGCCCTCTGAATATCGCCCTTCCCAAGGGAAGGCTGGGGGAAAAGGTATACGCCCTGTTTGCGCAGGCGGGCTTCGAGTGCCCCGCGATCCTGGAAAACAGCCGGAAGCTGATTTTTGAAAACGAGGAGGCCGGGGTGCGGTACTTCTGGGTCAAGCCCAGCGATGTGGCGATCTATGTGGCAAGGGGCGCCGCGGACATCGGGGTGGCCGGGAAGGACATCCTGCTGGAATACCGGCCGGATGTATACGAGCTGATGGATCTGGGCATCGGGAAATGCAGTCTGGCGGTCGCGGCCCCCAAAGGCTTTGAGGAAAATCCGGAGCGGCCGCTGCGGGTGGCCACGAAGTTCAGCCGCGTGGCCCGGGATTATTATGGGGGCATGGGCCGGGATATCGACATCATCCACCTGAACGGCAGCATCGAGATCGCGCCGATCCTGGGACTGAGCGATGTCATCGTGGACATTGTGGAAACGGGGACCACCCTGAAGGAGAACAATCTGGAGGTGCGGGAGATCATAGTGCCCATATCCGCCAGGCTGATTGCCAACAAGAGCGGATTTAAATTTAAACGGGACGCCATCCAGCGGCTGATGGCGGGGCTGGGAGGAAACGGAAAATGATCAGAATCCTGAAAATGGGAGACGTGCCCGCAGCGGAAATTTTTGACCGGGGCATCCCCACGGTGGACGTGGGCGATGTGGTCGCGGATATTATCCGGAACGTGCGGAAGCGGGGAGACGCCGCCCTGTTCGACTATACGGAGCGCTTCGACGGGGTCAGGCCGAAACGGCTGGACGTGACGCAGGCGGAAATGGACGAAGCGATGGCATCAGTGGATCCGGCGCTGCTGCGTGTGCTGGAAAAGGCGGCTGCCAACATCCGGAAATTCCACAGCCGGCAGGTGCGGAATTCCTTCATTATCAACGATGAAGACGGCATCGTCATGGGCCAGAAGGTAATCCCCGTGGACCGGGCCGGGCTTTATGTCCCCGGCGGCACGGCAGCCTATCCCTCCACGGTGCTGATGGATCTGATTCCCGCGAAGATCGCCGGGGTGCCGGAGGTGGTGGTGACTACACCCCCCGGAAAAAACGGGAAGGTGAACCCGGTGATTCTGGCCGCGGCCCGCATCGGCGGGGCCGACCGGATTCTGAAGGTGGGCGGGGCCCAGGCCATCGCCGCCCTGGCCTACGGGACGGAGAGCGTGCCGAAGGTGGACAAGATCGTGGGGCCCGGGAACGCCTTCGTGGCGGAAGCCAAAAGGCAGGTATACGGGGTAGTCAGCATCGACATGATCGCCGGGCCCAGCGAGATTCTGGTGGTGGCCGACGGGAAGAGCAATCCCCGGCATCTGGCCGCGGATCTGCTCAGCCAGGCGGAGCACGACAAAATGGCCAGCGCGGTGCTGGTGACCGACAGCGGGGAGCTGGCCCTGGCCGTGCAGGCGGAAATCGAACGGCAGCTCTCCCTGCTGGAGCGGGCAGAAATCGCCCGGTTTTCCATCGAGCATAACGGCAAAATCATCGTGACGGAAAATCTGTCGGCGGCCATCGACGCGGCCAACGAAATCGCGCCGGAGCATCTGGAGCTGTGTGTAGACAATCCCTTCGACTACCTGGACAAGATCCGCCACGCGGGCAGCGTCTTTATGGGGCGGAACTGCCCGGAGGCGCTGGGGGACTATCTGGCGGGGCCCAACCATACCCTGCCCACCCAGGGGACAGCGAAATTCTCCTCGCCCCTGAGCGTGGACGATTTTGTCAAAAAGACCCAGTACACCTATTTTACCCGTGATGCGCTGAACCGGGTCGCGGAGGATGTGGCGCTGTTTGCCCGGGCGGAGGGGCTGACCGGGCACGCCCGCAGCGCCCTGAGCCGGGGGGAGGCGGAGGCATGAGCCGCTTCTTTTCCGAAAAATACCGGGATCTGGAAGCCTATGTGCCCGGGGAGCAGCCGAAGGAGAGAACCTTCATCAAGCTGAATACCAACGAAAGCCCCTTCCCGCCGGGCCCCTGGGTGGCGGAAGCGGTGCGGGCCGAGGCGGAAAAGCTTCGCCTGTATTCCGATCCGGAGAGCGCGGCGCTGCGGAAGGTGCTGGCGGAAAAGCTGTCGCTCCGGCCGGAGCAGCTGATCATGACCAACGGCAGCGACGAGGCACTGAACTTCGCCTTTATGGCTTTCTGCGATGCGGATCATCCGGCGTATTTTCCGGATATTACCTACGGGTTTTATCCGGTGTTCGCGAGAATCAACCGCGTGCCTTTCCGGGAAATTCCCCTGGGCGCCGATTGGAAAGTCCGCCCCGATGACTATCGGGACGCGAAGGGCCCCATCTTTCTGGCCAACCCCAATGCCCCCACGGGGCTGCAGATGCCCCTGAGCGGGGTGGAGGAGCTGCTGAAAAGCCATCCGGACAGCCCGGTGATCGTGGACGAGGCCTATGTGGACTTCGGCGGGGAGACCGCGCTGGGGCTGTTGGACCGATACGAGAACCTGCTGGTGGTGCGGACCTTCTCCAAATCCCGGTCCCTGGCGGGGCTGCGGCTGGGCTTCGCGGCGGGGAATCCGGAGGTAATCCGGGATCTGAAGACCATGCAGTATTCCACCAATCCGTATAATGTGGACCGGCTGGCCCAGGCGGCGGGGATCGCCTGCCTGGAAAGGGACGAATACAACCAGCGCAATGTATCCGAGATCATCCGGGTGCGGGAGATCACCAAGGGCCGGCTGCGGGAGATGGGCTTTGAGGTCACGGACAGCCGGGCCAACTTCCTCTTCGTCCGGCATCCCGCCTTCCCGGGCAGCCTGCTTCGGGATGGGCTGCGGGAAAAGGGCATCCTGATCCGCTGGTTCAGCCTGGACCGCATCCGGGACTGGAGCCGGATTTCCATCGGGACGGAGGCGGATATGGACGCGCTGACGGAGACGGTCCGGGAGATGCTTTCCGGGGCGAAAGCGGGAAGGTAAGACAGAAGGGCAGGAGAGGATGGCATGAGAGAGGGCATCATTGAGCGCAAAACCGGCGAGACGGACGTCCGGGTGGAGCTGAATCTGGACGGCAGCGGCCGGTATGACATCGATACGGGCGTGGGCTTCCTGGATCATATGCTGGAGCTGTTCGCCCGGCACGGACGGTTCGACCTGAAGGTCCGGTGCCAGGGGGATACCCGGGTGGACGACCATCACAGCGTGGAGGACATCGGCATCGCCCTGGGGGCGGCCTTTGACCGGGCGCTGGGGAATAAGGAAGGAATCCGGCGCTATGGTCAGCGGCTGCTGCCCATGGACGAAAGCCTGATCCTGACGGCGGTGGATCTGAGCGGCCGAAGCTTTTTGGGATACGAGCTGCAGATTCCCACGGAGAAGGTGGGCACGTTCGACACGGAGCTGACGGAGGAATTCTTCCAGGGCTTCGTGCGCAACGCCCGCTGCACCCTGCACATCCGGCAGATGGCGGGGCGGAACAGCCACCACATCATTGAAGGAACGTTCAAGAGCGTAGCCCGGGCGCTGCGGGAAGCGGTGGAGATCGATCCGGCGGCCGCGGGGGAAATTCCATCGACGAAAGGAATGCTGTAAATCATGACAGCCATTGTAGATTACGGGGTGGGCAATCTGTTTTCCCTGGAGAGCAGCTTCCGCGCCATCGGGGAAGAAGTGCGCGTCACGCCGGACGCAGAGGAAGTGCTGCGGGCGGACCGGGTGATTCTGCCGGGGGTCGGCGCCTTCGGGGACGCGGCCCGGAAGCTGCGGGAGAGCGGGCTGGACAGCGCGGTCCGGCAGGCGGCCGAAGCCGGGAAGCCGGTGATGGGTATTTGCCTGGGGATGCAGATGCTGTTCGAAAAGAGCTTTGAATACGGGGAGCATCCGGGCCTGGGCCTGCTCCGGGGCCAGGTGCGGCCGATCCGGGAGCTGCTGGAGGAAGCCGGCGCTGATCCGGACCGGAAGCTGAAGATTCCCCAGATCGGATGGAATGCCCTACGCTTTACCCGAGAATCTCCGCTTTTCCGGTACATTCAGGACGGGAATCATGTGTACTTTGTCCATTCGTATGCGGCGGCCGGCTGTCAGGATTCCCTGCTGGCGGATACGGAATACGGCGCGTATCTGACCGCCTGCGTGGGAAAGGACAATGTGTTCGGATGCCAGTTCCACCCGGAAAAGAGCGGAAATGTGGGGCTGAAGATCCTCAAAGCATTCTGCGAAATGGGAGGGGCGAAGGCATGATTCTCTTTCCGGCCATCGACCTGTATCAGGGGAAAGCGGTGCGGCTGCTGAAGGGCGACTATCAGCAGATGACGGTATACAGCGAGCACCCGGAGGAGATCGCCCGGGATTTTGCCGCCCAGGGCGCAACCCACGCGCACCTGGTGGATCTGGAGGGGGCCCGGGACGGGAGCACCCCCAATCTGGAAACCGTGCTGCGGCTGAAGGAAGCCGGCGGCCTCTTCTGCGAGATCGGCGGGGGCATCCGGGGGATGGACACCGTCCGGAAATATCTGGACAGCGGGCTGGACCGGGTGATTCTGGGAACGGCCGCGGTCCGGAACCCGGCTTTCCTGCGGGAAGCCCTGGAGGCCTACGGGGAAAAAATCGCCGTAGGCGTGGATGTCCGGGACGGGGAGGTCGCCGTCAGCGGGTGGACGGAAGGAAGCGGCGTGGATTTTTTTGCCTTTTGTGAGAAAATGGCAGGCATAGGGGTGAAAACCCTGATCTGCACGGATATCAGCCGGGATGGCGCCATGCGGGGGACCAATCTGGAGATGTACCGGAAGCTGCAGCAGGCGCTGGACATCCAGGTGACCGCCAGCGGAGGCGTTTCCACCCTGGAGGACATCCAGGCTCTGCGGGAGATGAACCTGTACGGCGCCATCCTGGGGAAGGCGTATTATACCGGGGCCGTGAACCTGAGGGAGGCGCTGAAGGCAGCGGCCGGGGAGGAAGCATGATTACCAAAAGGATTATTCCCTGCCTGGACGTGAAGGACGGGCGGGTGGTCAAGGGCGTGAATTTCCAGGGCTTGGGGGATGTGGATTCCCCGGTGCGCCTGGCGAAATATTACAGCGACTGCGGTGCGGACGAGCTGGTCTTTTATGACATCACCGCCTCGGCGGAGGGGCGGGCGCTGTTTACGGACATCCTGCGGGAGACGGCAAGCCAGGTCTTTATCCCCCTGACCGTGGGGGGCGGCATCCGGCGTGTGGAGGATTTTGAGCGGGTCCTGAAATGCGGCGCCGACAAGGTATCCGTCAACAGCGGGGCCATCGCGGATCCCTCCCTGATCGGGCAGGCGGCGAAAAAATACGGGGACCAGTGCGTGGTGCTGAGCGTGGACGTCAAACGGGTGGACGGCGTCTTCCGGGTTTTTGCCCGGGGCGGCCGGGAGAACACCGGGCTGGAAGCGCTGGAATGGATCCGCCGGGGCGTGGGGGAAGGCGCGGGGGAAATCGTCGTCAACTCTATCGATACCGACGGGGTCAAGGGCGGGTTCGACCTGGAGATGCTGGAGGCCGTATGCCGGGTGGCGAAGGTGCCAGTCATCGCCAGCGGCGGGGCCGGCCGGATTGAAGACTTTCTGACGCTGTTCCGGTGCCTGCCGGAGGTGGACGCGGGGCTGGCGGCCTCCATTTTCCACTTCGGGGAGGTCCGGATCGCGGATTTGAAGGCGGCCATGGCGGAAGCCGGGATCCCGGCCAGAAAAGAGAACTGATAAGGAGAAATGAGAAGATGATCAGCATAGAGGATCTGAAGTTTGACGAGAAGGGCCTGATCCCGGCCGTCGTGGTGGACGCGAAAAGCCGGAAGGTGCTGACGCTGGCCTATATGAACCGGGAAAGCCTGCGGATTTCCATGGAGAAGGGGCTGACCTGCTTCTGGAGCCGCAGCCGGCAGGCGCTGTGGCTGAAGGGGGAGACCAGCGGGAACTATCAGCATATCGTTTCCATCACCGCAGACTGCGACCGGGACGCGCTGACGGTGCTGGTGGAAAAGGACGGGCCCGCCTGCCATCTGGGGACGGACAGCTGCTTCAACGATCCGGTCTATCTCAGCGAGGAGCGGCATGACTTTACGTATGAGGGCCTGATGGGGCTGATCCGCGGCCGGAAAACCGAAAAGAAGGAAGGCTCCTATACGACCTATCTATTTGAAAAGGGCCTGGATAAGATCCTGAAAAAGGTGGGGGAGGAATCCACCGAGGTCATCATCGCGGCCAAGGATCAGGACCGGGCGGAAACCGTGTATGAGATCGCAGACCTCGCGTATCATGTGATGGTTCTGATGGTGGAGGCGGGCATCGGCCTGGAGGACATCCGGGACGAGCTGGCACGGCGCCACGTGATCGACCACAAGGTGAAGCAGGAGAAAATGACCGGAAATGTTTGATCTGCATATGCACTCCGTCTGGTCCGACGGGAAGAATACGCCGGAGGAGATGATCCGGGAGGCCATCGCCCGGGGAATGGACTGCGTCGGGATTTCCGATCATTCCCATACGCCGGGGGACGAATGTGGCATGACGCCGGAGGGGACGCTGGCCTACCGGGCGGAGATGGAGACGCTGAAGGAAAAATACGCCGGAAAGATCCAGGTGCTCTGCGGGCTGGAGCGGGACTACTATTCCGACGACGACCTGGCGTATGATTATGTCATCGGGTCGGTGCATTTTGTGCGGGCTCCCGGCGGCGGGACAGTCATCGTGGACTGGACCGCGGACAAACAGCGGGAGGGCGTGGACGCCTGCTTTGGCGGCGACTGGTACGCCTTTGCGGAGGCGTATTATGATCTGGTCGGCCGGGTGGTGGAAAAGACAAAGTGCGATCTGATCGGGCATTTTGACCTGCTGAGCAAGTTTGCGGAAACGGATCCGCTGTTTGACCCCGCGCATCCCCGGTATGTCCGGGCCTGGCAGCGGGCGGCGGAGAAACTGCTGAAGACCGGGAAGCCCTTCGAGGTCAATACTGGGGCCATGAGCCGGGAATACCGGACCGGCCCGTATCCGTCGGAGGAGATCCGCAGATACCTTCTGGAGCGGGGCGGCCGGCTGATCCTCTCCAGCGACGCGCATCAGAAGGA
>CADBTC010000335.1 GCA_902797445.1 uncultured Eubacteriales bacterium
AGAACCGTCCCCGGTCTCCTTTGACGGGTCAATCATCATCGTCTTCGTCAAAAACGTCATCGTCGTCCCAGTCGTCATCTTCATCATCCCAATATCCGTACTGGCTTGGGGGCGTGCCCTTGGAGCGGATAATGCGCGGTAATTTCGTTATTTCATTCAGCTCCCGCAGCACGCGGCACTGGAAGGTCCACTCGTCGCCGAAGTCAAAGACGTACTTGAACTTCTGGCCCGTCCGCAGCCCGGTTTCCTCCAGGGTCACCTTATTCGTTGTCGGATCATTGCCTTCCTCGATGCCGTCCATGTAATACGCCTGATTCCAGCTGAAGGAGCGGTTATCCATGAAGAAGGCATGCGCATGGTCGTCGTCAAAATCGAACGCATCCAGGATTTCGTCAGACAGATCGACCAGCAGGGCGTGGCTGGAAATCTGAATATGGCGGTAGCATCCGGTCCCCAGCGATACGCTGATGACGTAGCTCTTCTCCGGTGCCAGGTTTTTCCTGCGCTGCTTCTTTTTTCTGCCTGAACCGGATGTTTTTTCTTTCTGGGCCTTGTCGATCAGGCTGTCAAAGTGCTCCAGGATCTTTGCGCTCTTCATCCGGATATTTTCCGGCATCGAGGGATCCTTCATCATCTGCAGCAGCTCCGCCTTATTCTGCCGAATCTGATCCAGATCGAGCAGCGACGCGGGCATGACTTCCATCAGTTCGAGCACGGAGATCAGGCCTTCCAGATGCTCCATCAGATCTTCTTCAGAAACATCTTCTGCTTCGTCCGAATACAGCCTATCTCCCCAGTCCTCCTCCTGGATATCGTCTGCTGCTGCACGCAGATGGACCGGTGGCTCATCCTTCCGCTGGAGCGAGATGCCTATCTCAGGGCACCAGTTCCGCAGAAGACTTTCCGTCCGATCATCGGATACGATGATGGATTTGGGACAGACATTCTCCCGGACCATGGCCTCCATCAGCTTATCCAGCATGACATTGGTGCGGGTCTCGTAATCCCGGACCATCTGCACCTCGATCTCCCGGCCGCCCGTCATTTTGACGGTGAGCAGCTGCCAGGGAAGAACCAGCTCATCCGTTCCCTCAGCCTGGCTGGGACTCATTCTCAGGATCACCTTGCAGGCCCATCCGCCCTGATTTTTCAGCCGCTTGACCCGGGCCTTTAAAATCTCATTTTCTGTATAGCCAACGGGATATTCCGCCGGGGGAATCTCCGGACAGGGAATTTCTTCCACGGTGAAGGCATCTCCCTCTCTCCGCACCAGAGGCACTTTCTGAGAGGGGTCTTCCAGCGCATCGATGATGAGCTCTTTCTTTTTTACTTTCTCATCCACCCAGAGGAGCGCCGAGAAAGCCTCTTCCATGGTATGAATATCCGATTCAGACTCGATCGGAACAGGGACACGGAATGGCGCAGCCTTGATCATGAGCGGCCAGGCATTGGCGCCGCGCATGGTCAGGCCTTTGCTTTTTGCGCAGCGCCGGACTTCCTGTACGGCCTCATCCGTCAGATCGTCTTTGCTCGTAAAGAGACAGCGCAGGGTATTCATGGCCGCCATCCTTGCGATGTATTCCCAATGGCTGCCTTCATGTTCCGTCATCGCTCTCAGGAATCCGACGATGCCGTTTTCGCCCACATGAACCACAACGCCGGGATTGTTTTCTTCCTGAAGGATCACATGAACAAAGCAGAGCCGCTCTCCGTCCTGGATCGCGAAAACCTGCTTTACGCCCAGATGCTCCCAGACTTTTGTCTTTTTAAATTCAAAGGCTTTTTCATAGAGCGCATTCTTTTCCATCTGAAGCCTCCTGCTTTACAGCTTTTCAGCGTCCGGATCTCAAAACCGTCCCCTGTCTCCTTAGAGGGGGCGGGTGGCGATGATGTTGACGCCGGTGCCGCATACATCGGGGAGGATGACCTGGCCGATGGCGACGGGAGCTTTGACGCGGGCGTTTTGCAGGGCTTTCATGACGTCGTTGATCATGTGCTTCGGGACGGGGGCCGCGGTCTTCACGGAGAGGGGCGTTTCGGAGCCCTCAGCGGGGATCACGGCGGTCACCATGCGCAGGGGCAGGGTGCACTCCTGCTGCGCGTACGCTTTGCCCCGGGGGCAGGTATTGCCCTCGATGGAAAGGATTTCCTTCGTGGTATCGTCCTGGGTCACCGTCATGCGGCAGCCCACGGGACAGTTGATGCAGGTAATTTGCTGAGTCATTGTTTTCCTCCTATGATCATAACCGGCCTATGGTCAGGCTTTGACGATTTCGACGGTGATCGGCTGGGCGGCATCCAGGCCCTTCAGGGCTTCCGGTTTCAGGTCCATGGCAACCATTTCGCCGGGGGTGAAGATCAGGGCCTTTTTCCTCATTAATTCGCGTTCGCCGCAGCGCACCGAGACGGCGGCTCCGCGATAGACCGCGGCGGGCCGGAACATCAGGGTGACGGGCTCGCTCGGGTTGGGCCGGATCTTCTGGGGCACGGTGCCGCGGACGCCCTCGCCGTCGAGGACCGGGATGAAAGCCGCGTCACGGGCGGCGCCGCTGGCGTCCCGGACGAAGCGGGCGGCCGCGTGGCCGGCGAGGAAGCTTTCATTGGAGACATGGTCCACCAGGTCGTGGACATGGAGGACGTTGCCGCAGGCGAAAACGCCGGGGACGGAGGTTTCGAAGGTATCGGAGACCACCGCGCCGGAGGTGGCGGGGGAAATCTGAACGCCCGCGCCCTCGCTCAGCTCGTTTTCGGGAATCAGGCCCACGGAGAGAAGCAGGGTATCGCATTCAAAGACCTGCTCCGTGCCGGGGATCGGGCGGCGCCGCTCGTCCACCTCGGAAACGACGACGGCTTCCACACGCTCGCGGCCGCGGATTTCCGTCACGGTATGGGAGAGGAAGAGCGGGATATCGTAATCCTGCAGGCACTGGACGATGTTCCGGTTCAGGCCGGAGGAGAAGGGCATGATTTCCACGCAGGCCAGGACCTTCGCCCCCTGCAGGGTCATGCGGCGGGCCATGATGAGCCCGATATCGCCGGAGCCCAGGATGACGACGCGCTGGCCGGGCATGAAGCCCTCCAGGTTGACGAACCGCTGGGCCGTGCCGGCGGAATAGATGCCGGCGCACCGGGTGCCGGGGGTGCACAGGGCGCCCCGGGGCCGCTCGCGGCAGCCCATGGCGAGGATGACGGCGCCGGCCCGGATCTGGCGCAGGCCGTATTCCGGAGAGACGCAGGTGACGACCCGGTCCGGGGAAACGGACAGGACCGTCACGCCGCACTGGATTTCGATGCCGAGCTCGCGGGCCCGGTCGATGTCCCGCTGGGCATACTCGGGGCCGGTGAGCTCCTCCTTAAAGCGATGGAGGCCGAAGCCGTTATGGATGCACTGGCGGAGAATGCCGCCGGGGTTGTTTTCCCGCTCCAGCACCAGGAGGCTTTCGATGCCGTCCTCCCGGGCAGCGATGGCCGCGGCCAGGCCGGCCGGGCCGGCGCCGATCACCAGAATATCTACTGACTGCATATTCATATATGTCTAACTCCTTCCGAAAGGGTTTTCGGATTCTGTTTTTGAGACTCTCCCGCCTGCGGCGGGAGAACGTTTTTTATTTCGCCCGCGAAGTAAGTTCATCCCGGTCGGCCTGTTCGGTCAGGGTGCCGGTGAGCAGATAGCTGTCGCCGCCGTTTTTGGTGATGTCCAGGAGGGGAATGCCCGTCTCGCGGGAGATAATGGACGCCACGCGGGGGGAGCAGAAGCCTCCCTGGCAGCGGCCCATGCCGGCGCGGGTGCGGCGCTTGACGGCGTCGATGGTGCGGGCGGGCACGGGGCGATGGATCGCGGCGACGATTTCCGCCTCGGTGATGACCTCGCAGCGGCAGATCACCACGCCGTACTGGGGATTGCGGCGGATGGCCTCGGTCTGCTCCTCGGGCGTCATCTCCCGGAAGGGGCGGGCCGGCTTTTCATAGGGGACGATGCTGTCCTTCTGCGCGAGGGACTGTTCCGCCGCGATCCGGGCGCACAGCGCTTTGGCGATGGCGGGCGCGGAGGAGAGGCCGGGGGACTCGATCCCCACGGTTTCGTAGGCGCCGGGGCAGCCGGGGACGGGGCCGATGATGAAATCGCCGCTCTCCTCATGGGCGCGGACGCCGCTGAAATTCGTAATATTCGTGCGGAGGGAC
Source organism: uncultured Eubacteriales bacterium (assembly GCA_902797445.1). Taxonomy (GTDB): domain Bacteria; phylum Bacillota; class Clostridia; order Christensenellales; family Aristaeellaceae; genus Aristaeella. The sequence continues at coordinate 4,183 of CADBTC010000335.1, forward strand.
ACCTGCGGCCAGGTCAGGCGAACCCGGTCCATGACGGAATCCAGGCCTGGCTGGGTAACGGCGGTATCCAGGGGATCGTCGATATCCTCGGCGCTGGGGCCCAGCAGCACGTTGCCGTGGACGGTCGGGGAAACCAGGACGCCCTTGCCCATGGCGGACGGGCACTGGAAGATCGTCCGCCCGAAAGGCGCGGCCTTCGGACGGTCCAGCAGATAATACTGGCCCCGGCGATGGATGATCTTCAGCGGCTGAGCCGGGCAGAGCCGGTTATGCAGCTCCCCGGAGGAGGCGCCGGCGCAGTTTACGAAAATCCGGCAGCGCCATTCGCCCTGACTGGTGACGACGGCATAGCCGCCCTCCGGCAGGGGGCGCACATCGGACACCTCGACGCCCAGATGGAAGGAGACCCCGTTCATGGCCGCGTCGTCCGCCAGGGCGAAGGTCATCTCATAGGGGCTGACGATGCCGCTGGTGGGGACCAGCAGGGCGCAGGTCACTGCAGGATTCAGATTCGGCTCCAGGGCGCGGGCCTCGTCGCCGGAAAGCATGCGCATATCCGGAACGCCGTTCGCCGCGCCGCGATCCAGCAGGGTTTCCAGGGTGGCGCGGTCTTCCTCGGAAAAGCCGACCACCAGGGCGCCGCAGCGGGAATAGGGAACGCTCAGGGCTTCGCAGAGGGCGGGGTACATGTTCGCGCCTTCTACATTATATTTGGCCTTCAGGGTACCGGGGACCGCGTCATAGCCGGCGTG
>CADBTC010000336.1 GCA_902797445.1 uncultured Eubacteriales bacterium
TCCTCATCCGTGAAGTGAAGATCCGGAGCATGCACATAATCTTTCCAGTGCTCAATGTCCTTGATCACGATCTTGTCCGGTGTGTGAACCGGGAATGATCCCGGTGTGCCGAACGGGAAACTGTTGGTCACACCCCAGGCATTTACGACATTTGAATCACCTGGCTGGAGCAGGGGCGATCTCATCATGAAAGGATGGAAGAGAAGCTGAATGGCTTCATACTGATTGACAAAGCGATCCGGTTTTCCGCCGCGGATCACCTCGTCCATGTTCTGTCTCGCAGTTAACATAGCATACCTCCCTGACATATATTAAGTTGTCACATTGTACTACAAAAGCTTCCGCAATAGCCATGTCATTGTTGTACATGCATATCATACCACACAATCCGTAAGATTGTCTTATAATTATTGCTTAATTTGTGTTTTTTCCGCAACCGGTTCGCGCTCGCTTTGCGGCCGGCCTGTGAAATCCGATCATGGCGGGAAATAAGGAGATAAATTGCATATTTGTGTTTGCCAATATCCTCTCTATTGTAGTAAAATAGCCAGTGAAAGAAGAGTATGACCTGCAGGAGGTTTACAATGATTATTATTGGTGAAAAAATTAACGGTTCCATTCCGGCAGTTGCTGAGGCGATCGCCAACCGCGATTCAGAGCTGATCAAGGAGCGGGCACGCATCCAGGCCGCGGCAGGCGCTACATTTATTGACTGCTGTGCCTCTGTTCCGGAAGACCAGGAAGTGGAAACACTCAAATGGATGATCGACTGCATCCAGGAAGTAACCGATGTGCCGATCAGCGTTGACAGCCCCAGTGCGAAGGTCCTTGCTGAGGCATACAAGTTCTGCAACAAGCCGGGACTGTTCAACTCCGTATCAGGAGAGGGCGACAAGATCGATATCATTTTCCCGATTCTGGCGCAGCCGGAAAACAAGGAATGGGAAGTGATCGCGCTGCTGTCTGACGACACCGGCATTCCCAAGAGCGCGGCGGACCGTCTTCGCGTGTTTGACAAGATCATGGCCAAGGCGAAAGAGTACAACATCGCTCCGAAGCGGATCCATATCGATCCCCTGGTGGAGATGCTCTGCACCTCGGAGGACGGCATCGCCATGAACGAGGAAGTCATCTCGGAGGTCAGGCGCCAGTATCCCAGGATCCACATCACGGCAGCCGTCAGCAATATTTCCTTCAACCTGCCGGTTCGCAAGCTGGTCAACTGGGGATTTGTCGTTCTGGCCATGAAGGCAGGTCTTGACAGCGCCATTCTCGATCCGACGAACAGGGATATGCTCGGTCTGATCTATGCCACGGAGGCGCTGCTTGGTATGGATGATTACTGCATGGAATATATCGGCGCGTACAGAGAAGGCCGGATCGGGCCGCTCAAAAAATAAGATCCTGCATAGTCTGTTTGCGGAGACTATCTGAGATATACAGCATATGCGTTTTCAGGCTATATGCGATCACGGTGATCCTGCTGGTGTCAGACAGTCAGGATGGCCTGCCACACAATGTAACAGAATACTTAAGGAGGATTTGAAACATGAGTGCTTTAATGGATGAACTGTTTGACAAGGTTGCTGCCGGAAAATCAAAACTGGTTCCCGGACTTGTTCAGGACTGCCTGGATGATGGCGAAGCTCCCCTCGATGTACTGAATAAGATGATCAGTGCCATGGACCTTGTCGGAGAGCGTTTTAAGAATAATGAGATCTTTGTTCCCGAGATGCTGGTCGCGGCGAGAGCCATGAAGAAGGGCGTTGAGGTCTTAAAGCCCCTGCTTGCCGAAGAAGGCGGAACCAGCAAGGGTAAAGTCATCATCGGAACGGTTGCAGGCGACCTTCACGATATCGGCAAGAACCTGGTGGCCATGATGATCGAGAGCGCCGGCTTTGAAGTCATCGACCTGGGCGTCGATGTGCCGCACGAGCGCTTTGTGGAAGCATACCGCGAGAACCCGGATACCAAAATCATCGCGCTTTCCGCTCTGCTTACCACCACCATGCCGGCCCTGCGGGATGCTGTCGCACTGCTGAACGAGCAGGACTTCCGCAAGGATATCAAGATCATGGTCGGCGGCGCGCCCATCACGGCTGAATTCGCCGCGGAAATCGGTGCGGATGCCTATACAGAGGATGCAGCTTCCGCAGCAGCAAAGGCCAAGGAACTGGTCGCGTAATTTCTACCAATCGTTATCTGATGGCAGGCCTTTACAGGCCTGTCATTTTTTCAGAGCAGACTTGAATTGACAATGGGCAGACTATTTATCAAAAACCAGAACCAGACAATCGATTTTACAGGCAGCGATACCATTCTTCAAGTTCTTCAGCGGGAGGGGATTGCACTCAACGCGCCCTGCGGAGGGCACGGAACCTGCGGGAAATGCCTTGTCCGGCTGGAAACGGATGACGATGACCGGGATGTCCTCGCCTGCCAGACCACGGCTGAGGACGGTATGATTCTGGATATCAGCGCTTCCATGCTCAAAGCGGACGGCGCGGTGATCCTGACGGATTCGTTTTCCGCAGAAACGGCTGGCCCGAATCGTCCGATCCCGGATCATCAAACATCGGATTACCGTACGCAGGATCACTGTAAGCAGGATCACCCTGAGCAGGATCGCCAGAAATCGAATCGCCTGCTGACGTCCTTGTGTGTTCCCGTACCGCCATGTCCGCCGGGTGAGAGCATCTCCGACTGGACCAGGCTTCGGGATGGCCTGCAGCGCACATTCCCTGAGATCATCCGCGGAAAGGAGCTTCAGATCCCTGCACCGGATGTTCTTTCCGCGATCGGGCCGGAATTGAAAAAGGCCAGAGGCACCCTGGCAGGGGCAGGAGAGGATGGTGTGCTGCACACGCTGCTCTGCGCCGGGCAGGTGCTGAAGGTGAGCGCAGAGCCGTTTCCCGTCTGTCTGGCAGCCTTTGATGTCGGCACGACCACCGTCGCCGGCTACCTTCTGGACGGCCCGACCGGTAATACGATCGCTACGGCAAGCTGCATGAACCCGCAGGCACAATATGGAGCGGATGTCATTGCCAGGGCCAATTATACGCTTGAAAACGGTATGGAACCGGTCAGCCGCTGCATCCGGGCGGCACTGAACAGTCTGCTTCAGGAGATGACCGCAAGCGCCGGAAAAACTGTGCAGGA
>CADBTC010000337.1 GCA_902797445.1 uncultured Eubacteriales bacterium
GACTCCGTTATGCGCAGGCCGCGTAAAGCCCGGTTACATGGCTCGCAGGGCGTCGATCGGATTCAGCCGGCTGGCCTTCCGGGCCGGCGCCCATCCGAACACGATCCCGATGGCCGCCGAGAACCCGAAGCCCAGGGCGATGGCCCCCGTGCTGATCCGGAAGGTGGTGCCCATGGCATTGCTCAGGATCAGGCTCAGCCCCAGCCCCAGCAAAATGCCCGCGATGCCTCCGATCAGGCTCAGCAGGAAGCTCTCGATCAGAAACTGCAGCTGGATCTGCCACTGCCGGGCACCCAGGGCCTTTTTCAGGCCGATTTCCATGGTCCGCTCCGTGACCGTGGTCAGCATCATGTTCATGATGCCGATGCCGCCCACCAGCAGCGCGATGGACGCGATGCCCGCCAGCAGCGAGGTCATCATGCCCGTCATGGTTTTCATCGTATCCTCGATGGCGTCCATGGTCGTAATGGTGAAGGTGTCCTCCTCGTAGGAGAACATGGCGTCCATGGCCGTTTCCACCGCTTCGGAGGCCTCCTCGCTGGTGACCCCGTCCGCCATATAGACGGTGAAGGCGGTCACGTCGCTAGTACTGTTCATCTTCAGGGCCGTGGTATAGGGAATCAGGATGTTCGGCGTGCCGGTGAAGATCGAGGCGATGCTCTCCGTGCCTTCGGCGGAGAAGGTTCCCACCACCAGGAAGGGAATGCCGTTCACATAGATCTGCTGACCCAGCGGATCCACGCCGTAAAAGAAGGTTTCGGTCATCTCGTCGTCAATGAGGCAAACCGCGCTCATGTTCCGTTCATCCACGATGTTCAGCATCCGCCCCCGCAGCACGACCTCCGGGTTTGTCAGAAAATAGTAGGCGTTCTTTCCGCTGACCGGAATCTTGCTTTCGTAATGCCCACCCCGGCTGATTCGGGCATTATTGATATTCACGGTGGGCGTCACGCCCTCCACCTCGTCCAGCTTTGTCAGCTCCTCCAGGTCGTCCGCCGACATGCCGGTTTTCAGGTCGCTCCCCGCGACGCTGACGGTCAGCGTCCCGGCGCCCATGCTCAGGAAGCTGTCGGAGATGGAACCGCTGACGCCGTTGACGGTGGTAATCAGGGCGATGACCGCCATGACGCCAATCAGGATGCCCAGCACCGTCAGGAAGGAGCGGACCTTTGCTCCTCGGATATTGCTCAGGCTCATCCGGAAGCATTCCCCGATCATGGCCAGGGTTCCCCGGATTCCTTTAAGCATCTGCCGTTCCGCCTCCTTCCGTCAGGATTCCGTCGATGATATGTACCACCCGCTTCGCGTTCTCGGCGATATGCAGGTCATGGGTAATCATGATGATGGTATGCCCTTCCTCGTTCAGCTCCCGGAAAAGCTGCATGATCTGTTTGCCCGTTTTCTGGTCCAGCGCCCCGGTGGGCTCGTCCGCCAGCAGGATGCCCGGATGGGTGACCAGGGCCCGGGCGATGGCCACCCGCTGCTGCTGTCCGCCGGACAGTTGGTTGGGATAATGCCCCATCCGGTCCGTCAGCCCCACCCGGTCCAGCATTTCCTTTGCCCTTCGGGTGCGTTCCCGCCCTGTGATCCCCGCGTAAATCAGCGGCAGCTCCACGTTGCGCAGGGCATCCAGCCGGGGCAGCAGCTGGCTGTTCTGGAAGACGAAGCCCACGTCGTGGCTGCGGATATCCGCCAGCTCCGGCTCCGTCAGATCCTCGATCCGGTTTTCCCGCAGGATGTACTCTCCGCTGGTGGCCGTATCCAGGCAGCCGATGGTATTCATCAGCGTGCTCTTTCCGCTGCCGCTGGGGCCCAGCACCGACAGGTACTCTCCTTCCGCGATGTCCAGGTTCACGTCCCGGAGCACCTGCATGTCCTCATCGCCCATATGATAGAACTTGTTAATATTCCGCATCCGGAAAAAGACGGTTTCTTCCATGTCCCTTTCCATCTTACCGTCCACCGCCGTTTCCGCCCGAATTACCGCCGGAAGGCATCTGGGGCGGCGTTCCACCCTGGCCGCCTTCCCAGTTCCGCTGCCGGTTTTCCGAATTCCGTGTGCCGTTCTGCC
>CADBTC010000338.1 GCA_902797445.1 uncultured Eubacteriales bacterium
AGAGAATTCTTCCCTGCGTATGATCAGCCGCCCGGATTCGATCCGGCTCATGTCCAGGATATCGTTGATGATACTCAGCAGGTGATTGGCGGACGTTCCGATCCTGGCCAGATACTCCTTTACCTTTTCACTGGCGGACGGCTCGTTCATGGCAATGTTGTTCAGGCCGATAATGGCATTCATGGGCGTGCGGATCTCATGGCTCATGTTGGACAGGAAAGCGGTCTTGGCCTTGCTGGCCTCCTCCGCCGCGGCGAGCGCCTCTGCCAGCGCGTGATTCTTTGCCATGGATTCGCGCATTTCTTCATCGATGACGGTAAAGCCTACGCCCACCTTGTGCACGAGGTTATCGTCCCGCTCCCCGGGATGGCGGACACCGGCCATGCGCAGCATCTCGTAATATTCCGCACCGTTTCTTTTTGCCAGATAGCGATAGGCCATGATGGATTCGGTTTTAAGCCTCCGGCGTACATTCTTCGGATCGATAAAGCGAAGAAAGCCGTCCCTGTATTCCGGATCCACATACCGCTCGCCATATTCGATAAACCGTGCGTGGTAAGGGAAGTGAACGCCTACTAGCATCTGATCCGGATCATGGGGATCCGCCCGGTAACATACAGCGTCATCCGCGTCCACATCCACATGATAAACGCTTCGATAGTCCGAGGCCATGGCCGTAATCATGCTGTCCAGTTCCTTCTGGCGGTCTTCCTGCACCATCAGCTGCTCATGCAGTGCGAGCTTTTCTTCCAGTTCCTGTTGCTTGGTACGCGCCTCGGCTTCGGCCGTTTTGATCCGGGTCATCTCTGTTATGTCCACGCACATGCCCAGCAGGCAGAGCCGTCCGGAGGGCTCCCGGAAAGTGATTTTCGTCGTCTGCAGGTTGCGGAAAACGGTTCCCGTCGCGTCCGGCACATCCTCAAAAAAGACATAGGCTTTGTCCATCGCCATGGCCTTTCGGTCGTCTTCCACAAAATGATCCGCGGTGTCCTGATCAAAGAGCTCGTGGTCCGTAAGCCCCACGACTTCCTCGGGTGCTGTTTTTCCGGCGTATTCTGCAAAGGCCTGATTGCAGGCCAGATACCTGCCTGTTGCCACTTCCTTGGAAAAGCTCATGGCAGGCATATTGGTCAGCATCGAGGAGACGGAACCCATGACCTCGGCCAGCCTAGCTGCTGCCTGAACCTCTTCATTCAGTCTGCGGTTCTCCGCCTCGGCTTTTTTCGCGTCCTCAAGCGCCTTTTGATATGCTCTGCCCTGGCGAACCTCGTCGTCCACGTCCTTAAAGCCCATCATGACGCCGATTCTTCCTCCGGGCATGCGAATTTTGCCAAAGTCGATCCGGTAATGCCGCGGCCCGGAATGCAGGGCGCGAATGAAATTGATTGAAAACCGGTCCCTGGTCTCAAACTTTTTCAGAATATACGGCAGGCTCATCTGTTCCTGCATCCGCTGCCTGTCTTCCGGAACGATCATGGTGTTCACGTATTCTGTTTTGGTGTCCGTATATCTGGCGTGACTCAGCGCATTTCGGATCGCCTCGTCGTGCACGTGATCCATATCTGAATGATAAAGCGCCATCTCCTCTGTGATCACGTCTTTGATCAGGTACACGGTGTTGTAAGCCGTTGTCAGCGTAGAAATCACAGCATCCCTTGTGGCTGCGTCGGTTTCCCTTTGAATCTTTTTTTCCGTTATGTCGGAAATAAATACGACATAGACACCGCCGTAGTCCTTTGTTTCCGCAAAATGCCCGTAATCATCCACCCAGCGGACCATACCGTCCCGCCGGATGATGCGGTATTCGGCATAATCCATTTGCTCGCCGCTGGTGAGGATCTGCTGGACGATGGAGGAGGAGATCCGGTCATAGTCATCCGGATGGACCATTCCCCTGAAGGTGTACCCTGTCAGGCGCTTAAACGCTTCCAGACTGTCACACCCGTAGATGTCAAACACGGCCTTGTTTGCGTATATTAATGCTCCCGGTTCGTCCGCCCTGCAGATAAAGAATCCGCCAGGCATGTGTCCGCCGATTTCCTCGATGATGGACAATGTGTCCTCATTCAGTTCAAATCTTCTGCCCTTCATGCCTGCCGTCCTCCTGTAAAATGATGAAATACCTGCCGGGAAACGAGCGGAGCAGGTATTCTATTATATCATATTATTTTGTCATAAGCCAGCCAGAAACGCCCGAAAAATGCTGATGTTTACGGCATCCCCATGCGGTACAGGCAAACCAGTGCTGAGAATGGGAAGATGAAATTCACCATGTTCTTCATTTCGTTCAGGCCATCATATCACTAAGCTCCTCGGCATACTGTTCCGGATGGTTCAGGGAGAATTCGCCATGGAATAGTCCTTTTTTGATTTCCATGTTCGACAGGATATACAGAAAGTTGAGATAGAATTTGGTGCCTGTTTGCCTGCTGTACGCCGCCAGTGCCGTCACATCGATCCGGGCGGTCATGGAGGTGGAGCATCTGCAGTCCTCTGTGAAATGGTGATAGACGCCTTTGCGGTAATAGGTTTCTTTGTCAATGATTCTGTAATTCATGATGCTTTCTCCCTGCTTCATTCCTTCCCGCCGGGAATCGGGGTGAAGATTGCTGTCCATATATCAGCTGGTGACTTGCGAAAATGTGCCGGTAAGATGCATTTCGATCTCATCCAGGCCGTTTGTTATACAGTTTCTTTTACCCGTTCTTTGAAAACCCATTTGATGATACAGTCTCTCCGCGCCGGTATTGTTTTCAAGAATCCACAGCGATGGCGTATTCGTGCACTTCGTTATTGCGAATTGTAATAGCGCAGTCCCATAGCCCCTGTTCTGCATGACCGGAAGAACATAAAGGTCCTCGATCAGGCTGCCGGTCACGGAGACAATCCCTGCCGGCTTTTCATCCACCAGCATATAGACCTTCGCGCCGCTGTTCATCTTGCTTTGCAGGTATTCCAGCTGTCTCTCAGGCGTGTGTTTATCGATGAACTCCGGCGCGCAAAAAGCCCGGTGCGATGCTTGCCAGGATATGGCGTGGATTGCTGCGGCTTGCATGATCGTTGTTCTATCAACAGGTATGATGATCATTTTACCTCTTTCTCCAATCTAATGGCGTGCTGGGGACGGCGATATCTATCACCAAAAACGGGATCACTTTGTATTTCTTCATACGCTACAGCCTCTGTTTAATCCAGCATTGCAAGATTTTGCTTCTTCTCAAAGAAGGCCCGCTTCAGCTGCGCATATTCCGCTTCGCTGCAAGCTTCTCTGCACTTCGGCGCGAAGGACAGCGTGACTGCGAAGCATTCCTGCATCCGCTCGCAGGGATACAGGCTGCATGCTGCGCAGGTCGGAATGCCCTTTTCCGCGCAGCATTTCACGACGCGGTAGCGGCACCAGTTCTCCGGCCTGCAACCGGTACAGGCGATCTCCTCGCTGGAGACGATACGATCCCGGTAGCCGATTTTCATCCAGAGCTCCGCAGTATGGCGGAGCTCCGTTTCCGTCTTCTCATAGGGGTGCACGTTATACCGGGGACAGGCGGCACAGTCATTTCCGCAGGCCGCGATGATTTTATTGGTTTTCATGAGGTCACCTTCCATTATTTGCGGATACCTGTACGAATGAAACGGATCAGCTCTTCCAGATCCTCGAATTCATCGTAATCCCCCATGATGCCTTCGCGATGATAGACAACGCCTGCCTTTTCATTGCGTTCCAGGCAGTCCAGCAGCTCCTCCGCACCGTACCGGCGGGCGAATTCCGCGAAAGCCCGTGCTTTGATCTTGTCCGCATACAGCCCTTTGCGGCAGGCGGCGGGCTCGCATTCCCAGCACCCGGCGATCCCTTTGTCGATGCCGCAGCGGCGCACCTCGCACCACTCGGCATCCCTGCACCAGGAAAGCTCCAGAAAGCCGTCCCGCCGGCAGCCCTTGCAGAGCACGTTTTCCGAGCATAGACAGCAGGCCAGACCGCAGCGGGCGATACCCAACTCACGTTTCATCTGATTTCTCCCCCTTATCGATCTCTGCTTATTTCATTCTTCCCGCAGCGGGTCGTAGAAACCATAATCCACCTGTCCGTGCATTGAATGGGCGTATCCTCGTACTGCGGCATGTCCTTCAGTAAAGCTTTGATCAGCCAGAGACAACGTTCCTGCTGGTTCATTCTGCCTCCCGCACCAATTGCTGATAGTTGAGTCCCCATACCTGCATAGCGTCAATAATGGGGCGCATTGAGTCTCCCAGTTCACTGAGGGCATACTCTACCCTCGGAGGCACCTCCGGAAATACGGTGCGGGTGATGATGCCATCGTTCTCCAAGGCGCGAAGATTGTCCGTGAGTACCTTCTGACTGATGCCGGGGATGGAGTGCAGCATTTCGTTGAACCTCCACGGGCGGGTCAGCAGGTTGCGCAGGATCAGCAACTTCCATTTGTTTCCGATGAGTTGAACGGTTGTGGCTACTGGGCATTCAGGGAGTTCTTCTTTAGCCAGCACAGATAACTTCTCCATTCATCTAATATTGCATTCAAAAAGAATGCTGCATGCAGTTTAGCATGTTATATAAATGTAGTCAATCTGGCAGAAGAATTGGGAATCTGCTAACAAGGGTCATCTTCTGTTAGCAGATTGTGTTAGCAAAGTGTTAGCTGGCTAATGCCGTGCTATTGCTCCAAAGTTCAGCTGTAGCCCAGCGTTAGCAGTTCAGAAACCAGAAAAACTCTGGGATTCTCCAAACTTCTCAAATAGAGAGTCTGCCTGTGTTTTGCGATTCTGTATCGGGGCAGGCGGAGCTGCCCGGCCTGGGAAAATAAATTGTCATTCCATAGGCGAGAAAACGCGGAGACGTTTGGTATCCTTTGACTGGGGTTTCTTTGGTATGATATAATTGGGATCGGTTATTGATTCACAAAAACAGGCAAGTATTCTGAAGCGGGATATGGATGCTTCATGTCCGGAAAATGACGGAACTGGAACTGGGAAGAAATCTCGGAAGTTATATTGATATGGTAGTCAACTAATTGAGATTGGGAGGTGAAACTGATGAAAATCGGCACACGAGTCTAATTTTTTAATCTCTACTACTCCTTATAATGAGCGCTCCTTTATCACCCTGCAGACGATATTCTCCGGATTATACGCAGTATTCACCCGGATATGGGGCGATTCTTCAGCTTGGATAATTGAATCCGCGTAATTCCACAGACTCACTGGGCCAGGCATTGAACGAACGTTATATTACGGAGGGCAAATGA
>CADBTC010000339.1 GCA_902797445.1 uncultured Eubacteriales bacterium
CCGGCTTCTTCCAGGCCGGTGACCTTCCACGCGCCGTCCACCTTTTCCAGGGTCATGACGCCGGCGTGTTCCCCGCCGGAGATGACCAACAGGCAGGCGCCCCGCTTCACATAATTCATGATCCAGAAGGAACCGTAAACCTTCGCGTGGGTGTCGTCGGACTGCTCGGTCCGATGAATGATGGGGCAGGGGATGGTCACGCTGCCGTTTTCTGTCAGGTACATGGCCGCTCGCTCATCCTGAGCCAGCGCGTTGGCCACAGCACCTTCGATTTCATCCGCGCCGGTGTACGCATAGGGCGGCAGGGCCGGGGCCCGCTCGAAGACGACTTCATCGCCTTCCACGCCTTCGCTCCAGACGAGCTGCAGGTTTTCTTCCGTGCCGCCGAAGCGGATCATTCCCCACAGGCCGGTCTGGGCCGGGGCGCCTTCGGTTTCAGGCAGGTCAACTTTCACGCCGTTCTTGTAGATGAAGGCATCCCATTCGCAGTCGAAGTAGGCCGCTGCCCGGATCACATACGCGCCATGGGTCATAGGAGAGGTGATCTCGATATCCCATCCGTCGTCGATCCTGCGGGTCACATCCAGCACGGTGAACTGGGTATCCTTTTCCAGCCATTCGCCGGAGACAGCGGGGTTCAGCTCTTCCGCCGTGGGAGACGCGGTCATGGAGCCGCCGAGGGTTTCCGTAACCGCCCCGCCCTGAACCCGCAGGTCAAAGGTATGCAGGGCGTCGCAGACCCCATCGTCCGAGAAATGCCGCAGGGCGACTGTCACGTCCCCGTCTCCGGTTGGCTCATAGCGGGCAGTAAATACGCCGTTTTCCGTGCCGGAGGCCGCCAGCTTCACCACGGACTGATCCTGGGCCATTTCGTCCGCCTTCCAGGTTCCCCGGTCGTATGGGTCCACCTGCACGGTCAGGATATAGCTTCCGTCCTCGATCCTTCCCTGAATCATATTTCCGCTGCTTTCCCCCAGCGCGCAGCATGCCGCGCACATCAGAACCAGCGCAAGGACCAGTGCAATCATTTTTTTCATTTTCAGTAAACCTCCTCATTCGTTGTCAGTTTCGTGACCACCGCGGTCACATCATTTGATACGCCCGAAAACAGAAGATGGCAGAGCCCCCTTTTTCGCGAAGAAACGGCGCAGCGCGCAGATCAGCCGGGCTTTTGCCGGCATGTATTTCTTCAGGGCGAGGGCTGTATCCCTGGCGAGGGCTGTATCCGTGGGCTGCGCCTGAACCCGCCCGTAATGCAGCAGGGAGGCGCATTCGCCCAGGGGAATCAGGGCCAGGGGCGGCCGGCCTGCGGCGAGCAGGCGGCGATTCACTTCGGCCAGGGACGCCTCGGGGGATTTCTGGCCGGAGCGGATCCGGGAACGCTTTCGGGGCAAATCCGGCGGAGATAGGTCCGCGGACTGCATGCCCGCCTGCAGGCGGCGGGTAAAGGACATGGGGGTTTCGCCGTTTTCCCGGGTCAGGCCCATGGCGGACAGACAGGACAGGACCTGCGCCCACCAGAGATCAAAGCGGTCCTCCTCCGCGGAGAGGCGTTTTTCAAGGCGGCCCGGATCCGTCAGCCGCCAGCGAATGCCTGCGCAAAGCAGAATCAGCAGCAGGAGAAGGAGCAGCCAGGGGAAGCCGCCCGTGGGAGCGGCCTCCGCCATGCCCGGATCCGGATCGGAGGGTTCGTTCTCCTCCGGATCTCTGGTTTGCTCTTCTTCCGGCTGGGGCGTGGGCGTGATTTCCTGGGGCTCCGGCTGGGGCGTGGACGCGTCCGGCTCGGGAGACGCTTCGGGCGATTCCGATGCATCGGGCCGGTCCGCATTGGCGAAAGCGTCCGAGCCGGCGCCGGAGGAAGCCCGGCGGGGCGTGGCATCGAAGGTCAGCCAGCCAAAGCCCTTAAAATAGACTTCGGTCCAGGCGTGCGCATCCAGACCGGTGACGATGGCTTCGCCCCGCTCATTCGGAACGGCCAGATAGCCTTCCACATAACGGGCGGGGAGACCGATCATCCGGCAGAGGACCGTCATGGCAGAGGCAAAATACGTGCAGTAGCCTTCCCGGGTATTGAAAAGGAAATTCGTGACAAAATCCAGATCCGCAGGCTGGAAGGCCGCATCC
>CADBTC010000340.1 GCA_902797445.1 uncultured Eubacteriales bacterium
GGGCGGACGCCATCACCGGCGCCGCGCTGAACGGCGTATGCGCCGTCCGGGACGTCGTGCTGCTGCTTACCGAGAAAAACCGGACCCGGAAACTGACCGTTCTGCTGACGGTCATCTTCTCCGCCGCGGTGGTGGCCGTGGGCCTGCTTTCCTGGAGCAGCTGGGTGTCCCTGTTGTTCCTGGTTGCCATGATTCTCAACACCGTCGCGTTCTCCATCCCGCACCCCAACAAGGTGCGGGTAATCATCATGGTTTCCGCGCCTTTTGCCTGCGCCTATGATATCCTGACCCATTCCATCGGCGGAACGGTCAACGAAGTCGTTTCCTTCCTCTCCGCCCTCACCGCCTTCCTGCGCTACCGGCGGAAGGCCGGAAAGGCCGCCTGACGCGAATATGATTCTGTTTTTCAGATTGGCAGATTGACAACCTCCCATGGCGGCCCGTTTTTCGTTTTTCGGATTGTTTCGGCGGGAGCGGGCCCTGTTGCAAATCCCCTTTCCGGCATGGTATACTGTTCCCAGCAAAAAACAACCGAATAGTCTCCCTGAACAGCCGAAAGGAGAACCTTCATGAAATGTTGTAAATGCAACCGCTATGACGCCGTCAATCCGTGCAAATGCCTTGTGATAAACCGGAAGGTACAGTTCAACCAGGTCGAGGAAAGCGTGATTGGCACCCAGGACGCCGGGCTGTGCAGCATGTGCCTGGCGGACTTATCCGTCCACCAGAGCCAGTACCACCCGCTTTCTTCGATCCAGGCGGTCCTGTTCGGCATCGGCGCAGTCGTTATCGCCGGAATGCTCGCCAACAAGGAGGCCAATCCGGTCCTGATCGCGGTCGCCGCGGTGGCAATCATCCTCGGCATGATCACCTGGCGGGTCATTCTCCCGAAAACCGCCGATAAATACGCGCATCGCTGGATCGGCCCCAACTTAGCGGACAGCCAGCGCATGTCCGGTTCCGGGGAACGCCGGATCCTGGTTCCCGTTGGCGAAAAAATGTACAAAAACCGGAAAACCTTCGATAAACTGAATCCGCATCTTTCCGCCGGCATGAGTGAAAAGGTGTTTTCCGAGGCAATCAACAACGGCCTGTGGAAGCGCATACCGGACGTAAAAGTAATGGACGAGATGCGGGAGAAGATGGAGGAAGCACAAAGGCAGGCTGAAGAAAAGCTCCGCCGGCCGCTGCCGGACGCTTCTGACCCGGATTTCCTTTCCGCCTGCGTGGAACGCCTGGTCATGCTTTACCAGAAAAAGCCGGAAGGCTACCTGACCAGCCAGGCGGACGAGGTGCGGGCCGTCGGGAAAAAGCTGGATGAAGCAGGCGGCATGGACCTGATGCTGGAAGCGCACGCCGCCTTCGCGCGGCAAAACGGACGGATGGCCCGCAACCTGGAAATGGTCTGGGACGGCATCGGGAGCTGGGCGGGATAAACCGTCCGGCTGCGCCGGAAGAACACACCCCTGATATACAAGGAGTACAGAAGAAATGAACATCTATCTCGCCATGCTGCTCTTTTCCTTTTTTATCATTCTGTACTGGGTCATCGCGGAGCTGTTCACCTTCTTCTTCCGTCTGACCGGGTTGCCGGCCGAAAAGGCGCGCTTCCAGGTCATCTCCCTGCTGACCGGCACGGGCTTTACCACGCGGGACAGCGAAATCATCATGGCTTCCCGGCGGCGCCGCCGCCTCGCCCGGATCACCATGCTCTTCGGCTATGTGTTCAACGTGACCATCGTTTCCGCGCTGGTCAACGTGTTTCTGTCCATGAAGGTTACCCAGGCGGAGCATGAGTTCCTCGGCTTCCTGATCCCCCTGAGCACGATCGCCCTGATGTTCATTTTCATGCGCGTGCCGAAGATTCACGCCTGGGGCGACCATCAGCTCCGGCGCCTGGCCGACCGCATCTTCGACCGGAAGGAAACGTTCAACGCCGTGATGTTGGTGGATAACATCGGTACCGAATCCATTGTCCAGGTCACGCTCCGCCACATTCCGGAGGAATACAGCGGACAGACCCTGGCCCAGACCCGGCTGCGCCCGGAAACCGGCATCATGGTCATGCTCGTTGAACATAAGGGCGAAAAGCCGGTCCCGGCTCAGGCGGATACCGTGTTTACGCCCGGTGACAAGCTGACCGTCTTCGGAAACTACAAAACCATCTGCAAAGCCTTCCACGCCCGGGAGCACGTCATAGACGACTGACTTTCCCGATGCCTGCTTTCCTTTTCAGCCGGAATGTGGTAGAATTCATTCAATATTTCATGTGAACCCTTTTCAGGCAAAATCAAACATACAGGGAGGAACGCGCCATGTCGAAATACCGCAAGCCCCTTCTGATCCTGCTCCTGTTCGAGGCGATCGCCGTCACGCTGTGGCTGACGAAGAACAACATCTTCTACCTCTGGAA
>CADBTC010000341.1 GCA_902797445.1 uncultured Eubacteriales bacterium
CTCCCGCCACGCATTCACAGAAAGCAGTTATCATCCCCAGTACGAACGACCGTTTATCCATCCTATCTCCCGCTCCTTATTCTCATCAGCTTCCAGGTCTCCTCGCCGGGATTGTTCGTGATTACCTCTCCCCGGCGTAAAACGGCTTTTCATCCTTACACCCTCTTTTGAGAGCTTCCAGCCACATTTTAGGATCGCTATCTTCCGGCACAGAGAACCGTTCCTTCGTATTTTCTCCCTGTGCTTATTTGGATTCATGCCAGTCCAGCGCCTTGCGGATGTATGCATCATCCGCTTATCACCGGCCGGAATAGAATTCGGTTGAGGTCTGATTCGCCTGGATCAGCACGGAGCTCTGATGGAAAGCGCTGATCATTTCGTCTCCCACCGCATGTACCTTCTCCGGTGAGGTATCGCTCATATAAATCACCATCGTATATTCCGTATACACAGTCTCTCCGTCGATCCAGCCGCCGTTCGCTTCCTGAATGGTATATCCGCCCAGGTGCCGCAGCAGAATCTCCTGCGCCTTCGCCCTCGCCTCCTCCGGAGGCAGCACCGGCTGATTGGTATCCTTGTCGTTGGTTCCCACATACATGACATACTGAATATTCTGTCCGGAAGCGCTTTCTTCCGCTGGCCGGATGGTGATAAGCAACGACGCAGCCGCCGCAGCGAGCGCAAGAACGCTCAGAATCAAAGCGGTGATATTGATCCATTTCTTCATGATCCTATTCCTCCTTATCTGGTCAGCTTTCAGGTCTCCCCGCCAGGATTGTTCGTGATTGATTTTATCATAGAAAAACATCGCATTCAAGAATCCCCTTTGCGTCATCCATACCCGCTTTTTCCATGCTTTCCCCAAGGATCCTCCCCCAGCCCGCCTGCACCTGCTCCGTACAGCACTGCCGCAACGCATAAATCCATTCGTCCGCATCTCTTACCAAATCTGCAATTTTTTTACGGATTTGGTAAGAGATCCATTCCAGGATGTTGGGGTCATAAGACCCTTTACAGCGTAAGCCAGTACCGATGAACTTTGAAAATTTCACACAAGCATAAGCACTTTTCCAAAGAAGAGAGAGGATAGTTCCTTTATCAGAAAAGGTTGTTCCGCTGCTTAAACAGTACATCTCTTTGTACCATAAAGATCTCAGAAAAAGGAACACACCGTTCATATACACAGTCGTAAAGGGAACGCTTTCAAGAATGTCGGAACGAAATATTGAACGGATTGTTAAAAAGTATGGCGATATCGTTCGAAAAGATAATCCTGATATGCCTCAGCGAGTATATCCACATATGCTTCGGCGTACTCGGGCAAGCGGTTGGTATCGTGATAATGTACCCATTGAAACCATTGCAGTCATCCTTGGTCATTCTGATGCGAAAACCACTCGCAAATCGTATGCCAGTCCATCTGTAGAAATGCTTCGCAACAACATGAAACCGGGAACCGAAGCCGAACCAGATTATTCTGACATGGAGGAAGAGGAGCCCCTTTGGAAAAACGATATGGAACTGGCTCGTCTATGCGGCGTCAGATAAGAATTTTATCCGCAGCTTTAAGCTGTAGGAAACTTTGTTTTCATCACTTTCAGGGAAAAGCTGCGGATAAGAAATTTGTTCGGATAAACAGGCTTATCCGAATATTCGCATAACGCGCAGAGAACAGCATCCGTCCCGTGACCGTTGGCAGAAAGAACTGGCTATTCTGCGATACCCCTGGTGGAGCCCAGTCAAGTGCAACGGTTTACACAATGGTGGAGATGGCAAAAGCACATGGCCTGAACGTGGAAAAGTATCTGACTTTCCTTTTAGAAAAGCGCCCCCAGGCCAGAATGTCAGATGAGGAACTGGCAAAACTGACACCATGGAGTGATGAAGCCCGCGCCTACTGCGGCTATGCACAGCAAACTGCTTTCATTTGACAACCGGTTCAAACAAGCGCTTGTATCACCTGAACGATGCAAGCATTTTACGATTCAAGAAAACGCCTTACCCGTGTCTGGATAAAGCGCTTACGGTACGCCGGCGCCGGGCAGCGGCTCAAAGTGGTTTGAATCAGCAACAGCTGAAGACGAGCTCTGTCTCATCAGGCGCTTCTCCCCTTGCCATGTTCAAAATGGAGTCCACGGCCGCGCAGGCCATTTCTTCCAGGGGTTCGGACACCGAATGATATTCGATCAGCCCATACTTGCAGAGGCGGTGCTCCCCCATGCCAAGCACATCAATCTGTTTCCTGACAATGCTTTTTTCCTTCAGTACCGACATCGCGCCGATCGTCAGCCGCACGGTGACGCAGAAAACCGCGTCCGCCTGCGTCCCCTGATCCAGCAGCTCCCGCAGGGCCGAAATGGCTTCCGTGGATTTCAGCGGGTTCAGATAAAGCTCCGCTGCAGGTTCCAGTCCGGCTTCCTCCAGCGCCTGTTTTGCCCCGGCCATGCGGTCCTGCCCTGAGGAATTACGCGTCCGGTCGCCCAGCAGGATGATCCTTTTTCTGCCTTTCCGGATCGCTTCCTTCACGGCGCGGTAAGAAGCCGCTCTGTCGTCCATCACGATCTGTACATGCGGACTGTTGACCTCGAAAGCGGGCCGTCTTTCCACAAAAGCCGTTGGAATCCCCTTCAGATCGACCTGACAGGTGCCCGCTTCCGGCACATAGATCAGGCCGCTGCAGCGCTGCCCGGCCATCGCGTCAATAAAGCTCTGCACCCGCTCCGCGTGTTCATCGGCATTAAAAACGAAGGAAGAAAACCCCGCCTCAAACAGCCGCCGCTGCGCCGTTCTCAGCATCAGCCCGTACCGGTCATCCAGGATGTCCGGCACAATCATGCCTACGATGGGCAGATGCTTTAATCTCATCCCCTGGGCGATCGGGTCCGGCGTGTAGGAAAGGTTCCTCATGACTTCGCGAACCCGGTGTTCCGTTTCCGCGGAGAAGCGCCCGTTCTGATGCACAATGCGGGATACCGTCGCGATGGAAACACCGGAAAGCCTGGATATTTCCCGCATGGATATCTTCTCTTTGCCCATGATCAGGCGCCGCCCCCTTCTTCATTTCTTATTCCCTGCACAGAACCGCTTCCATATGAATATACGGCACATCGTCATGCAGCCTTTCCTTGCGGATGAAAAGCCGCACCTTCTCCCCTTCGCGCCGGAAAATCAGCCGTGTTTTGAAGCAGGTCTGATAGTACCATTGTACGATGGTCAGCGCTTCATCGTCAACGGTTCCCGCGGTGCAGGAATACTGATAGGCGGGCATCTCGGACTGCGCGGGCTGCGGCACCCACCGCCCGTCCAGCCTGACCTCCAGGCCCGGATCATCGTTGCAGATCAGCAGCAGCAGATCCCCTGCCTTCCGGATTTCCATCGTCCGGATCCAGGGCTCCCTGTTCGTATAGAAATCCGCGTTCACATTCAGTTCTCCGGATGGGCGAAGCTCCGGCTGCAGATGGAAACGTCCCTCCTCCACCCGGTAGCGCCCGATCCAGCGGTCCAGGAAGTCATGAACGGGGCGCGCTTCCGGCTGCGGAATGCTTCGGGATTTCAGCCACGCGTTCAGCTCCGCCAGTCCCTCCGGATCCTCGGGCATGGCTTCCGGCCATTCACGGCCCAGCAGATCCTGATCGAGAATCCGGCCCACCGCGTCCGTGTCATGCGGTTCGCTGGCCGCCTCATTGATCGAAATCGCCATATCCAGCGGCCTGCTCATGATGCTGAGCTGCCCGTGGCCCCCGTTGAATTCGAAAGTGTCCGGCAGCTCATGCATCCACAGCTGGTATCCGTACCCGCATCTCCCGTTATCGATCTGCTTCCGGGTAGCCTGCCGGATCCATTCCCGGTCGATCAGCTGCCTGCCGTCCCACATGCCGTTCTGAAGGTACAGCAGCCCCAGCCTGAGATTGTTCTCCGTACAGGAAGCAACCCCCGGCGCCGCGTGCAGCCCGTTTTCAAAGGTCATCCAGTAAAAATGCTCAAAATCAAAGCCGATATGATCCAGAACGCTTTCCTTCAGGTACTCATAGACGCTTTTCCCGGTCACGCGCCTGACCGCCTCGCCGAGCATGCAGGAGCCAGCTGTGTTATACATGAATTTGCTTCCCGGCAGCCAGTCCACCTCCGTCGTCAGGTAGTTCCTGACCAGGTCCTTTCCCGCCAGCGCGTGAACCGTCATGCCGTTGGACATCGTCAGCACATGCTTCAGCCGAAGCTTCGCCATATTGCCCGTGTCCGCGACGCCGAACCGCTTCAGATCCTCCGCGAAAAGATCGGCTATCCGGTCCTCCGTGCTCAGCAGGCCCTGCGTGCAGGCCGCTCCGACAGCGGTCGCCACATAGGATTTCCCGAAGGAATGGCAGATATGCACCGTTTCGGCGGTATAGGGCGCCCACCAGCCTTCCGCAATGACCTTTCCGTGCCGGGCGATCATGATCCCGTGCATCTCCGTGCCGCAGGCCTCCAGGCGTTTCAGCGTTTTCAGCAGCTCCCGGCTGCTGATTCCGACGCTCTCCGGCGTCGCGCGGACCAGTTCCTTCCGATTCATGCTTTAACCTCCTGTCCCTTCCTGCCCCAGTAAAACATACATATGCCGAATCCCGCCAGGAGCACTGCCGAATAGATCGTAAACATGGGGGCCATGCCCGCCCTGTCCATCACAGCGCCTCCCAGCATCGGCGCCAGCGCCTGCCCCAGGTCTGTGCCGAGATAATATGTGCTTGACGCGGATCCTTTTCGGTCCTCCGGAACCGCCCGAAGGCATGCCGCCTGCAGGGCGGGCTGAACAATCCCCAGCCCCGCGGACTTGAAGGCGGACGCCAGGCCGAAGACGGCCGCGAGCATGCCCGCCTGCGCGCTGCCCGTCAGAAGCCCCAGCGCCAGGAAAGCCGCCGTCATCATCAGGAAGCCGCCCGGAATCATGACGCGCTCATGCCGGTCCGTCAGCCGCCCGCCGAACAGCCTGGCCAGAAGCAGCGCCACAGCCGCGATCGTAAAATACCATCCCACGTTCCCCAGCCCGACTTTTTCGCCGAAGAGCGCGATAAAACCGTTTTCCAGGCCTGTGGCGCCGGCCGCGATGGCGGACAGGAGGCAGAACGGCAGTGCCTGAACCGCGAAAAAGTCAGCGAACTTCAGGCTTTTTTTCATTTTGCCCTTCGCATTGCCGCTTGCCTCGACCAGGAAAAAGGCCAGCAGCACCGCGATCAGCAGAAAGCCCGCCGCGGCTCTGAAGGCGACCGCGAACCCGAACCGGTTCCCGCACCAGAGCCCCACGGACGGCGCGACGGCCGTCGCAATCGTCTGCCCCAGCGCGAACCAGGCCATCCCCTGGGTCATCCTGTTTTCCGGAATGCTTTCCCCGGCCAGCACCAGGGTGACCGTGGTCGCGCAGCTGAAACCGATTCCATGCAGCACGCGGAAGAGGATCAGCGCCGGCACCGCGGTGGTCAGGCTGCAGCCAAGCACAGCCGCGGCGATCAGCGTAAGGGAGATGATCAGCAGCCATTTTCGCTCCAGCCGATCCGAAAGGATCCCGGTAAAGGGCCGCATGCACAGGGAGGCAATGCTCAGCATGCCCACGACCGTTCCGACCACGGACGCCGCCGCCCCGCTTCTGCTCACGTACACGGACATGGTCGTTCCGACCATGCTGAAGCTGATGGAAACGATCAGATTGATCAGAAAAAGGGTCAGATACCTGCGATTCAGCAGTTTCACCGGACGCGCCACAGTCTCACCTCCCGCATCTCCTTCATCTGTCTTTCCGCGATGCCGTGAACGCATTCCGTCGTTTGGCTGACCCGGCAAAGCGCGGGGTCAAAAAGCATCTCACAGCAGTGCTCCCCCATTTCGCCGAGGCATTTTCCCGTGATGCGGATGGCTCTGGGGCCGGTCCAGGCCGCGCTCAGAAGGATCGTGCCGGAATCATTCCCGATCACCGTATAGTCGATGCTGAACGCCCGGGGCGTGTATCCCGCGTTGGCCTCAAAGGCGCCGCGCAGCCCGGCGGTCCATTCCCTTTTCCCGCCTGGCCCTTCCGTGCGGAAGGTCACCCGCTCCCGGTCAAAGGACAGCTCAACCGTCGTTCCTTCCTCCGTCCGCCACCGGCTGTGATTCAGCTCCTCCGCCGGCGCCACATTCCCTTCCGGAGCCAGGGATCTGACCTCCGGGGGCGCCTCATCCAGCGCCTCCCCCCGCTGAAGCACGGGCAGCAGATACCTCCGGTACGCTTCTGTGGCCGCGCTGTAGTCCGTCATATCGGAAAGGAAAACCACCGCCGACGCGGTTTCCGGCACGGCGAGCACCATCTGGCCCCATCCGCCGTCCATCCGGTAACCGCCCCAGCTGTTTCGCCAGATCTGCCAGCCGTAGCCTTCCCCTCCGTCGGTTTTCCCAGGCGCGAGATGATCCGCCACGGCGCGCGCCATCAGCTCCGGCCGGATCAGCTGCCGGCCGCCGTACTCCCCCTGTTTCAGGAAAAGCCGGGCGTATTCCGTCACGCTTCGAAGGGATGCGCAGGTGATCACGGGATTGTACTGTCCGTTTCCGCTGACCGGCGCAAGCAGCGGCGCATTCATTTCTTCCGTATAATGCCGGCGCTGCCATTCGGCGGTCGGGACGCCCGTCGCCCTTTCCACGGCCGCCAGAATCACGCTCGGCACGGTGTTGTTGTAGCGGAACCGCAGGCCCGGCCTTTCATCCTTCACCGGAACGCGAAAGAACGCTTCCACCAGATCCGCGTCCGGATCCTGAAACAGAAGCGGAAAAGGATCCTCCGTCTGCCCTGTCCGCATGGTCAGCAGATCGTCCATGGTCATTTCCTTCAGCCCGGGATCCGTGATCTCATATTCCGGAAACAGCGGCGCGATCCGATCCTCCGGCTTCATCAGCCCCTTCTGAAAGGCGAAAAGGAAATTCAGCACATAGATCGATTTCGCGGTGGAAAAAAGGCGGTGCGGGGTATCCGGGCCGTACGGGGCCGCGGTGCTCATGTAAACCGTCTGGCCGTTCTGGATCACAGCCAGTCCGTGCAGCCGGTAATCATGCCGGTCCAGCGCTTCCAGAAAATCGCGGACGGGCGTCCTGCTTTCCTTCATCCCTTGACACCCCCGATGACAATTCCCTTCACAAATCCCTTCTGCAGGAACGGATAGATGATCAGAATCGGGATCAGCGCAATCACGGCCACCGCCATCCGGACGCCCACGCTGGGCACGGTAATCCCCGCGGTGATCGCTGAGTTGGTGGCGTTGTTGCTGATAAAATCCATGCTGGCGATCAGTCTGTTCAGGAAGTTCTGGATCGTATAGAGGTCCGTGCGTTTCACAAGGTAGTACAGTCCGTTCTGCCAGTCATTCCAGTAGGCGAGCCCGCTCATGAGCGCCGTGGTCGCCAGAATCGGCTTGCTCATCGGGAGCACGATGGAGATCAGCGTGCGGGTTTCCCCTGCCCCGTCAATCCTGCCGGCTTCCAGAATTTCGTTCGGGATGTTCGTGGAGAAATAGGATCTCATGACGATGACGCCGAAGCCGTTCATCAGCAGATTCGGCAGGATCAGGGCAAAGAAGGTATCCTTGATCCGGAAAGTCTGCGTCCATACCAGATAGCTCGGAATCAGGCCGCCGTTGAACAGCAGGGTAAAAAAGACGAGGAAGGAGAAGAAGCTCCGTCCCGGCAGCGATCTGCGGGAAAGCGGATACGCCAGAAGCGTCGTCAGCGTCAGGTTGGAAAGCGTGCCCACCAGGGAGGACAGAAGCGTCATCCTGTACGCGTTCATAATCTGCCCGCTGCTGTGCCAGAGAAACTGATAAGCCTCCAGCGAGAAAGCCTCGGGAAACAGGGAATAGCCGTTTCTCAGAAGGGCGGCTTCCGACGTAAATGATGACATGATCAGCAGCAGCAGCGGAATCACGCAGCTGAGACTCAGCAGGATCAGAACCACATGGGAAAAAATCCGGAATTGTTTGCCTGTAACCGCCATGATCAGAAACCTCCTTTCTCAGAACAGTGCGTTTTCGCTTTCCACGCGGCGCACGATCAGATTCGTGCCCAGCACGAGGAGAAAGCCCATGATGGACTGAATGAATCCCGCCGCAGACGCGCGCCCGACATCGTTCGTTTCCAGCAGTCCCCTGTAAACAAAGGTATCCAGCGTGTTCGTGGTGCTGTAAAGCAGACCGCTGTTCATTGGCACCTGATAGAACAGGCCGAAATCGGAATAGAACAGCCGGCCGATGGAAAGCAGCGTCAGCGTGATGATCGTCGGCTTCAGCAGCGGCAGCGTGATGCGTGAGATCAGCTTCCAGGTGCCGGCGCCGTCCACGATCGCCGCTTCATAATAGGCGGTATCGATCCCGACAATCGTGGCGAAATAGATGATGCTGTTATAGCCGAAGGTTTTCCACAGGTGAATCAAGGTCAGGATATACGGCCAGTATTTTGGCTCCGTATACCACGAGACCGCCGGCAGCCCCATCCCCTTCAGCAGGGAACTGTTGATCATGCCGTTGTCATTCCCCAGGAATGCGTAGGCAATGTAGCTGACGATGACATAGGAGATCATATGGGGGATCAGAATCAGGGTCTGATAGGCCTGCTTCATGGATTTCTGCCGGATCTCATTCAGCAGGATCGCCGTAAAAATGGCGAACACGGTTCCGAGAACCAGAAAAACCAGATTGTACAGAATCGTGTTCCGGATAATCACGGCCGCGTCGCCGGATCTGAACAGATAGGTGAAATTCTTCACGCCGTTCCACTGGCTTCCCCATATGCCCTGGGAATACTTGAACTTCTTAAACGCGAGCTGCAGCCCTGTCAGCGGCAGATAATTATTGATCAGCAGATAGGTAATCCCCGGAAGCATCATGATAAAAAGCGGCAGATGGCTTCTGATCCTCTTCTTCAGGGTTTTTCTTCCTCGCATGTTTTGCATCTCAGGCTCCCTCCGGCAGGTTCAACCCGCTTCAGCATTGGTGTTATCCTTCGCCTGTCTCTTCTAAAACCGGCGGAGGTGTTCTCACCCCCGCCGGGTTTTTCTTTTTTATTCTGCCTTCCAGGCGTCCAGCTGCGCTTGCTTCTCTTCGATGATCTCGTTGAGGCCCGCGCGCTCCAGCGCCGCCAGGAACTCCGCGTACAGCGCGTCCGTGTCGCCGATGCCCAGCAGCAGGGAGTTCTGATACTGGTCCACCACGCCGGCGCACGCGCTGATCTCATCCCCCACGTTCGAGGCGTCAAAGGAGAATCCCAGCGCGGGCGACTTTTCGCATTCATCGTTGGACTTCAGCCAGCCTTCATAGACGTCAGCGGCGTCGGGCGCCCAGGGCAGGGAGATCGTGATGTTCGGCCAGAAGGTGCCCATGCCGGACGGCCAGCCGGTCGTGAAGGCATCCAGCCCTTCGGCGAAGGTGATGTTTCCCTCGTCCGTCTTGACATAGTGCTTGCCTTCAATGCCGCTGCAGATCAGGTTCGCGATCGCGGGATTGGTATAGAGTTCATTCAGGAATTTGACCGCCGCTTCCTTGTGGCTGCTCAGCTCCGGCACGCACCAGGTCATGCTCAGCACGTTGCTGGTGGTCGCCCAGGAGTAGGGCTGCACCTGCGCCGCGTACAGTTCGATGCCGTTGCCTTTTTCCTGGATGCTGCGCCCAACCTCCTCGGAGCTGTAAGCGCCGAAGGTACCGAAGGCCTGGCCGTTGCTGACATAAGCCTGGCTGCCGTCCTGCGCGTTCAGCGGATCCTTCAGGAAGAAATCAAGCTCCTTCCACTTCTTGCCCCATGCAAGCAGATCCTTGAACATATCGCTCTCATAGTAATTGACCACCGTCATATCCTTCGTTTCCGGATCCAGCACCAGCACGCCCA
>CADBTC010000342.1 GCA_902797445.1 uncultured Eubacteriales bacterium
CTGTGCGGGGCGGCCATGCAGGGCCTGCTTCGAAATCCCCTGGCGGACGGCTCCACCATGGGCGTTTCCTCCGGCGCGGCGCTGGGGGCGGTGATCGCCATGGCGACCGGCTTCACGCTGCCAGGTTCCCGATACGGCGGAATCATGGTGACGGCCATGGCCTTTGCCTTCGGGTCCCTGGTGCTGATTCTGGCGCTGGCCTACGCGCTGGACCGCTCTCTGGCCACCAGCAGCATCATTCTGATCGGCGTGGTGTTTACCATGTTTATCTCTTCCATTATTTCCCTTGTCATCACCTTCGCCAGCGACCACACCCGATCCCTGACTTTCTGGACGATGGGCTCCTTCTCCGGCGTCAACTACGACCAGGCCGGGCTGCTGGCCCTCGCGCTGGCCGGATGCGGCGGCATCCTCCTGCGCTTTGCTCCGGAGCTCAACGCCTTCGCCATCGGCGAGGACAATGCCCGGCACATCGGTGTGAATGTCCGTCGGGTGAAGCTGATCATCCTCATCACGGTTTCCGTGCTGATCGGCGTCTGCGTATCTGTTTCCGGCACGGTCAGCTTCGTCGGGCTGGTCATGCCCCATATCGCCCGGATGCTGGTGGGTCCCAATCATAAGCGGCTGCTGCCCGCCTCTCTGTTTTCGGGAGCCATCTTTCTGCTGCTGGCGGATCTGACAGCCCGCACGCTGCTCCGGCCGATTGAGCTGTCCATCGGGGTGGTGACGTCGCTCGTTGGTGCGGCGGCCTTTGTCATCATCTTTTATCGGACGAGAAAGGGCAGGTGAGGGCGATGCTGACTGGAAACCACATTACCGTCCGCTACGGCGGTTTCACGGCGGTGGACGATCTGTCCTTCCGACTGGAGGAGGGCCAGTGGCTGATGCTGGCCGGCCCCAACGGGGCGGGAAAATCCACGCTGATCGAGGCCATCGCCCGGGGCGTGCCCTATACGGGAGAGATTGAATGGTTCGGGGAGGATATGCGCGCCATGAAGTCCGCGGCCTTTGCGCAGCGGATCGGCGTGCTGGCGCAAAAAAACGCCGTGGACTATGCGTACACGGTGGAGGAAGTGGTGGGGCAGGGACGGTATGCCTATAAGGTGGGGTTTCTGTCCGGAAAGGATGAGGCGGGAAAAGCCCGGGTGGAGCAGGCACTGGAGATGACCGGACTGACCGGGCTGCGCCGCGCCAGCATGCTGACCCTCTCCGGCGGGGAAACCCAGCGGGTGTTTCTGGCCCAGGTTTTTGCGCAGGATCCGCAGGTGCTGATTCTGGACGAGCCAGCCAACCATCTGGACCTGAAGTATCAGCAGCACATCTTTTCGCTGATTCAGCGATGGGTGAAGCAGCCCGGAAGGGCAGTCCTGTCCGTGGTGCACGATTTAAGCCTGGCCCGGCGGTACGGAACCCACGCGGTGCTGATGAACCGGGGAAAATGCGCTGCCCATGGAGAGATCAGCAGTGTCTTGACACCGGAGCACCTGAGACATGTATATGGCATGGATGTGTACGCCTGGATGCGGGAAATGCTGGGACAATGGGCATGACTGCGTGCCGGCTTTGCAGCCAGTGCTGCAAAATGCCGACTCTTTTATAACGATGCGTAAAATGGGAAACTGGATCAGACGCGAAAACCCCCTGCCGAAGGAAACGGCAGGGGGTTTTACAAAGGGGCCGCCAGGGCTGCAGCCCTGAAATGTTATTCAAACTCGTTGAGCACAGCCTGACCCATGCCGGAGGGTTGGCATTCCGTCCGGTGCCGGACGGGCAGGTTCCGCAGATCCCGGACCTGGGGCGGCATGGGGATTCCGGACAGCTCCTCGAGGCGGGCACTGCATGCAAAGGCGTCCAGATTGGTGACCGCCTCGGCTCCGGCAATGCCTGCGAGCACATCCCGGGCGAACTTGTAGGGGCTGGCTGTAGAGACCAGAACCGTGGGAGCCGCGTCGCTGCTCTTTTCCCGATAACGCCGGAGCACCTTGCTGGCTACGGCGGTATGGGTATCCATCAGATACCGGTCCTGGGTGAAACGAAGGCCGATTTCAGCGAGGGTCTCGTTGTCGTCCGCGCTGCCAGCCCAGAAGAGGCTCTTCAGCCATTCGTACCGCTGATCCCCCACGCTGTAGGACCCACAGTCCTTGAGCAGCTTCATCCATGTTTTGACCAGCTCCCCGTCCCGGTCCGCTGCCTCGTAAAGGAGACGCTCCAGGTTGCTGGAAACCAGGATATCCATGCTGGGGCTCTTGGTTTTGAAGAAAACCCGATGGGTGGAATAGGTGCCGGATTCAAAGAAGTCCGTCAGCACTTTGTTCCGGTTGCTGGCGCAGATCAGCCGGCCCACGGGAAGCCCCATTTCCCGGGCGTAGTAGGCGGCCAGGATGTTGCCAAAGTTCCCGGTGGGGACGCAGAAATTGACCGGATCCCCGCAGCGGACTGCGCCGCGCTCGACCAGATCTGCGTAGGCGGAGAAGTAATAAACGATCTGGGGTACCAAGCGCCCGAAATTAATGCTGTTGGCGGAGGAAAGCACCTTCCCCCTGCGATTCATCTCGGCGGCGAAGGATTCGGAACTGAACAGCTCCTTGACCCCGGTCTGCGCGTCGTCAAAATTGCCCTTCACGGCGATGACATGGGTATTGGAGCCCCCTGTGGTCACCATCTGGAGGCGCTGCACATCACTGACCCCGTCCAGGGGATAGAAAACGGTGCAGCTGGTCCCGGGCACGTCCCGAAATCCTTCCAGCGC
>CADBTC010000343.1 GCA_902797445.1 uncultured Eubacteriales bacterium
CCGGATAGTGGAAAATCATCTGGAAGAAGTTATCCCCGCCCAGGGAGCCCAGCCACGTAACGGCATTTCCGCGGATGGTAAAGATATCCACCTGCTCCAGGGCGTATTCCGTCTTTACCAGCAGTTCCGAAACGCCGTCCCCGTTCATGTCAAAAACCGTAAAACGGTCCCACTGGGTATCCCGCTCCCGCAGCAGCTGCTGATACTCCGAATTGTTGTTTTTCAGATAATTCCGATACTGCCCGCTGCGCACAAAACTGGAGTATGTCTGATACCAGTTGACAGCCGCACTGCTGTTTCCTGCGCCGGACGAACCGGAAGAAGATCCGGATGTCGGATAGCCGGTCTCTCCATCGATCGGAATATCCTCCAGCACCAGCGTATTGGGATCAAACCGCTTGTATCCCGTCCACAGCACCCGGATCTCCTTCCGGTAGGGAATCTCGCACTTGACCCACCAGATTTTATTCCGGCTGTCCCACGCCCGGGAAAGCACCCGAATCCACTGTCCCTTGACGCTGTAGGTGCCCCCGTCCTCATACTGGGTCCCCGGGCCCTTCCGGGTCGCCAGCTTGTCAATGGTGTATCCGTAGATCGCCTGCTCCGCCTCCGCCCGGTTTCCCACGGCGCCGGCCGTCAGGCTCAGGAGCATCACAGCCGCCAGCATCAGGCACCACAGCTCCCGTTTTATGCTGTTCCGTCCATGCATGGGGATCCCTCCTCATTCTTTTGTTGCATACAGCTTTACAGTTTTTCATTATACCGTCTCCCTCCGGAAAGATCAAGGAAAAGTTCCGTTTTCCACTTGTCTCCAGCATGCGTTGTAAAAGCGTTGACATACATCCGTTTGCTTCGCGGCAGGGATCAGCTCCAATAAAAAATGAAAAAACAGCGGAGGGATGATCATCTCTCCACTGTTACAAAATGAGGATAAAATGCATGCCGTCCATGGACCGTACGTCAGCAGTGCTTTCATTATAATGATCGTTGACAAAGCCCTCTCGGACAGTTATAATCTCTTCCGATGCGATTATCAGGGCCTGCGGCAGTCATGCGGCCCGGCAGGTCTCAGTATCGAAAGGAAAGAGAGAGGAAACAGTCATGAAGGGAAATGTACTCGTAGGTCAGTCCGGCGGCCCCACAGCCGTCATCAACTCCAGCCTGGCCGGTGTATTCAAGACGGCTATGGAGCGGGGATACTCCAAGGTGTACGGCATGCGGTACGGCATCCAGGGCTTTATGGATGAGCAGTACATCGATATGTCTGATCACATCAAGAACGAGCTGGATCTGGAGCTCCTGAAGCGGACGCCCTCCGCTTTCCTGGGAACCTGCCGCTATAAGCTTCCCGAAATTCACGAAGACAAGGCCATTTATGAACGGATTTTCGAACTGCTGGACAAGCTGGATATCGAAGTGTTCATCTATATCGGCGGCAACGACTCCATGGACACCATCCGCAAGCTCTTCGACTACTCCCTTCTGACCGGAGCGAAGCAGAAGTTCGTCGGCTGCCCGAAGACCATTGATAACGACCTGGCCATTACCGACCATACCCCCGGTTTCGGCAGCGCGGCCAAGTATATCGCCACTTCCACCAAGGAAGTCATCTGCGATGCCCTGGGCTTCTCCTATAAGAAGAAGAACGTCAACATCATCGAGATCATGGGCCGGAACGCGGGCTGGCTGACCGGCTCCGCCGCCCTGTCCCGCAGTGAAGACTGCGAGGGTCCCGATCTGATCTATCTGCCCGAAGTGCCCTTCAGCATCGAGAACTTCACCGACAAGGTCGCCAAGCTGCTGGAAACAAAGGACGTGGTTGTGGCCGTGGTTTCCGAAGGCATCAAGACCGCGGAAGGCAAGTACGTCTGCGAATACGCCAGCGATACCACCACGACCGACGCCTTCGGCCACATCCAGATGACCGGCACCGCCGCCTATCTGGCCCATGTGGTGCATCAGCAACTGGGCTGCAAGACCCGCGCCGTGGAGCTGTCCACCCTGCAGCGGGCGGCCGCCCATCTGGCCAGCAAAATCGACGTGGACGAAGCCTTCAACGTGGGCGGCGCCACCGTCAAGGCCGCCGATGAAGGCTCCAGCGGCGTCATGGTCGTCATCGACCGTGTATCCGATGATCCCTATCAGAGCGCGACCGGCGTCTATGACGTGCATCGCATCGCCAATGGCGAAAAGGTGGTTCCGCGGAAGTGGATTAACAAGGAAGGCGACTATGTGACCGATGAGTTCCTGGACTATGTGCGTCCGCTGATTCAGGGGCACTACACTCCCATGATGGTCGAAGGCATTCCGCGCCATCTGAATATGAACCTGAAGAATTACGATTGGGCGCATACCGCCTCCAAGCACTAAGCCCCAAGCTGTAAAAAAAGGGTTTCCCCTCCCGTGCCCGGGAGGGGATTTTTCGTATGCTTTCATCCTGCATTTCCGCCCCTGTGTCTGACGGCAGATCTGCCGAAAAAGCCGTCTCCGCGGAGGCGGTGTTCATTAACCCTCAATCATTTCCCATATGCTTCGTTTATGATTCTCCGGAGCTGTTCAATCGGATTGGCATAATACCACCCGCGCAGGCGTTCGGCTCCGGTATAACGGTTTACGGATATTGGGGAACCGCCGCGGAGCAATTGGCCCGGGCAAGAGGATACGCCTTTATCCCGATTCAATAAAGGAGACCGTTCTCCTTATCTCTGCCGGACGGAGATCACGAAACGGAGCGTATAGTCCTGCTTTGCGCTGTACTGATGCTCCGGGGAGATGGCCGGGCCGCAGGCGCCGGTGCCGATGCCCTGCTGGAAGGCCTGAATCGTAACATAGGTGCCGGTCTGCTTTTCATCCTCCCGGTGACGCATTTTGAGCAGTTCGCGGTCGGTATAGGGCTTGATGCCCAGCTCAAAAGGATGATCCACCGCCCGGAACCGGACGATGTCCTTCCCGTCAGAGACGGAGGCTTCCGTGCAGTCGCAGCGGTTGCCGCTCTCCTGGGGCCGGATGTTCGGTTCGGTCATGTCTGCGACACGGCAGGCAACATGCCCGAGGGGGAACTGATCTTTCATGTCGATATAGGTTTCCCCGACACGCCCCGTATAATCCACGCGGTCAAAGGACGAATCCAGGCGGAAGGCCTTGCCGAACCGGGGCAGAATGCCTCCTCCGCGCCGCAGGTGAAGGATGCTGGTCACCAGGATGCCCTGGTCGCAGCCCTCATAGGTGTCCGTTACGGTGAAGGATGCCTTCCTGTTGGTCACATTGGTGACCACCTTGTATCCGTAAGCCGTCTGTTCCGTGGAAAGAACCTGCTCCTTCTGGGCGGCAAAGGGCTTCATGGTCTCAGCGAAGAAA
>CADBTC010000344.1 GCA_902797445.1 uncultured Eubacteriales bacterium
CATCAGCATGCCCACCAGGGAATGCCCCTTATACCACTGGCCCCGGCTTTCCCGCTCCCGGTCCATCCGCTTCAGCCCCTCCGGGCGGGCTTCCCATGCCCGGTACAGCATCTCCGTGAAATAGCTGTAAGCCTGTTCATCCCCCTGATACAGGTTCAGGTAAAGATGCCGCAGTTCCGCCTCATGCCGGCGGAAGCGGACTGCAAATTCCTCGTTCCATGCGTTGCTCATCGCTTCGGATTCTCCTTTACGGCGGATTCTTCAGCCGCCGTGCCCGGCGGCCCTTCCCTTCCAAATCTATCATATACCAAAACGGTTCCCCCGCGCAACAGAAAAAACGCCGGCCCCTTCCGCCCTGATCCGGTGCACGTACCGCACCATCGGATGCATATGCTTCCGTCAGTAAAAAAAAGAGCTGTGAAGCACCGGCGTTCTCCGCCGTCCTTTCACAGCTCCGTAATAAAAACCGGCTTACAGTACCTTTTCCGCCAGGATCCTGATGCCGATGGCGATCAGAATCAGGCCCCCGACGATGTTTGCCTTTCCGGTGATCCTTGTTCCGATTTTTCGGCCAATCAACAGCCCGCCGACGCAAATGCAGAACGTGACCGCTCCGATGATCAGCGCGCACGCCAGGGCCATGGCAAATCCGTATTCCTCGATCGTAAAGCCTACAGACAGCGCGTCGATGGAGGTGGCAACGCCCTGAAGGAGAAGCGATCCGGTCTCGAGCCTGGTTTCCTCCTGAGGCGTGTCCCTTTGCGTGATGCCTTCATGCACCATTTTCCCGCCCAGATACAAAAGCAGGAGAAACCCGATCCAGGGGATATACCGCTCCAGGGCCCGGAAAGCCTGAACCACCGTCCGGACGCAGATCCACCCTGTCAAAGGCATCAGCGTCTGAAAAAAGCCGAAGGTGCCGGCGATGGCCAGCTGCTTCCTTTTCGTCATCCGGGGCTCATTCAGCCCGTTGGCCACCGAAACGGAGCACGCGTCCATGGCCAGCCCGATTCCCAGAAGGATACTGTTCAGAAAAAACACCGCGCTCCATTGCATCGTTCGTATTTACGCTCCTGTGCAGAATGAGACCCTGCCGCGGGGAAAAAGGGCCGGCGGGAAAAAACATTCCGGCAGCCCTCCCTTCCCGGACAGAGCAGCAGCGCCGAAGCTTATGCCTCCAGCGGCCGGGCCTGCTTCAGCAGCTCAATGATCGGAAGATGCTGCGGGCAGATGGATTCGCACTGTCCGCAGGCAATGCAGTCGCTGGCCTTGCCCCGGTTCTGGGTGACGATGCCGTATTCCCGGATGGTCCGGAAGGCCGGGCTGCCTTTCCGCCGGTTCACCACGTTGAAGATTTCCGGAATCGGGATGTTCATGGGGCATCCCTCCGTGCAGTAATGGCAGGCGGTACACGGAATGGACTTATCCGCGTTAAGGACTTCCAGCGCCTCCTGGACGACCTTCCGCTCCGCCTCCGTCAGCGGGATCTGCCTGATGGAGCCCAGATTGTCCTCCATCTGGGCGATATTGCTCATGCCGCTGAGCACCGCGAGGATGTTGTCCAGACTCGCGGCGTAGCGCAGCGCCCAGCTGGCGTAGGAGCGGCCGCTGCCCTCCCGGTCAAAAACCGCCTTGACTTCCGGAATGGGATCTGCCAGCACGCCGCCCTTTACGGGTTCCATGATGACGACGGGCTTCCCATGCGCCTTGCAGATTTCCCAGTTTTTCCGGGAGGCCACGCCCGGGTTCTCCCAGTCCGCGTAATTGATCTGCAGCTGCACGAATTCCGCGTCCGGATGCTTCTCCAGCAGTTCCTCCAGCAGCTCCGGATCCGCGTGGAAAGAGAACCCCCAGTGCCGGATCAGGCCCTTTTCCTTCTGTTCCTTCACGAAGTCCCACAGGCCGTATTCATCATATGTGTCTACATTTGTGCGCTGAATGGCGTGCAGCAGGTAATAATCGATATACCCCGTCCCGAGACGCTCCAGGCTGGTAAAGAATTCCGCCTTCGCTTCCTTCTCGCTGTTCACCCCCGATATCGTGGGGTGCAGCTTGGTGGCGATGGTATAGGCTTCCCGGGGATACCGGTCCGCCACAGCCGCCTTGAAGGCGGCTTCGCTGGCCCCGCCGTCATAGACGTAGGCCGTATCAAAATACGTCCCGCCCGCGGCGATAAACTTGTCCGCCATTTCGCATACCTGCGGAACGTCGATGCTTCCGTCCGACAGCTTGGGCAGCCGCATCAGCCCGAAGCCCAGTTTGAATGGATTGCTCTGAATCAGCGCGTTCATGGCTCAACCCTCCTTCGTTTCCGTGCCACTTTCCGCTCCCCATCATAATGCGGAGCGGGCACTTCTGTCAATGAACCGATGGAAAAAGGGCTCCGAATTCCTTCGGAACCCCTTTGACAGCCGCTGGGCTTACAGAGCCGCGGCCACCGCTTCCCGGACCTCTTTCATATCGACGGTAGGCTCGAAGCGGGCGATCACCTGGCCTTCCCGGTTGACCAGGAACTTGGTGAAATTCCACTTGATGTACGCCTTGTCGCCGAATTTCTTATTGTTCATGTCCGCAAACTTGCTCAGCGCGGCCATCTTCAGCCCCTTGCCGAATCCCTCAAAAGGCTTTTCCGTCGCCAGATAGGCAAACAGCGGATCCGCGGTTTCGCCGTTGACATCGATCTTCTTGAACTGGGGGAATTCCGTCCCGAACTTCATGGTGCAGAAGGTATGGATTCCCTCGTCATCCTCCGGCGCCTGATTGGCAAACTGGTTGCAGGGGAAGTCCAGAATCTCCAGACCCTGATCCCGCATTTCCTTATACATGGCCTCCAGGGGCTCATAATGGGGCGTAAACCCGCAGCCCGTGGCCGTATTGACGATCAGCAGCACCTTGCCCCGATAATCCGCCAGAGATACGTCGTTGCCCTTCCTGTCCTTGGCCATGAAATCATATACCGTCTTCATCTCTGTGTTCCTCCTTCTTTTGTCGTTTCCGGCCGCGTCCGCGCGGCCTGCTCCGGTCAGCTTTTTTCGCTTTGCTCCGTCCGTCCTTTTAGGGCCTTTCCTTCTTTTTGCTGTGCCAGCAGCTCATACAGCAG
>CADBTC010000345.1 GCA_902797445.1 uncultured Eubacteriales bacterium
CAGCTGTTCAGCCGCTCCGTTCTCCGGGCTGAACCGTTCGCTTCTGCTTCTTGTTCTCCCTCTCTCTACTTGTGATACCGCTCCCCCGCCAGGATTTTCTCCGCCCGGTACAGCTGCTCCAGCAGCATCACCCGGGCCAGCTGGTGGGGAAAGGTCATCCGGCTCATGCTCATCTCTCCGTCCGCCCGCGCCAGTACATTCCGGCCCAGCCCCAGGCTGCCGCCGATCACGAAAACCAGCCGCCCCTGTCCCCTGTTTTTGGCTTCTCCCAACTCCGCAGCCAGCTCCTCGCTGGACCGCTGCTTTCCGGGAATGGTCAGGGCAATGACCCGGTCCTCCGGCCGGATCCGGCGCAGGATCTCCTCCCCCTCCCGGATCTTCAGCTTCTCCTCCTCCGCGGGGGAAGCGCCCTCCCGTTCGGGCAGATCCTGCAGCTCGATCTCCTGGTATTTTCCGTATCGGCTCAGCCGTTTCAGATACTCGTCCGCCATTTCCCGATACGGCTTTTCCTTCATCTTCCCTACGGAAATGACCGCTATGTTCATCCGTCCGCCCTTTCCGTCCTTACCAGGCACCGAAGGCCTGCAGGTGGATCACCGCGTTTTCGATATTCCCCCACGCGCACAGCGCTGCCACCAGCACGCTCAGGACATCCCCCGCCGGCCGGGCCTTTTCCCGGACGTATCGGGGATACATGACCAGCATCAGCGCCGGAGCCCACAGCGGCATAAAATACCGGGGCTGCATGCCGGTGACGTTTCCGCCCACAGGGCTGGAGGCGATGTACTGGGCGTAAATCAGCACCAGCTCCGCCAGAAAGGCAGACAGCCCGAACATCAGCCGTCGGGAAGGCTTCAGCAGATCCCGCGGATCCTCCGTCTCTCCGCATACGCACAGGGGCGCGGCAAACAGCAGCAGCACCAGGTACATGTCGCCCAGATTCGGGAATCCGAACTTCGCGTATGCCCAGAAGTCCAGCCAATCCGCCGTCAGGGAGCGGAGGTTCTCGAAGAAATACCGCACCGGCTTGAGTCCGCTGCCGATGGGATCCGACAGCATGCCCTGGATCTGGGCCCCCGCATCGGTATCCGAGAAGCGGATATCCCCGCCGATCACGTCCTCATAGGCCCCGGGCATCACCATGGCCAGAAAACACCAGACCATCATGCCGATGACCAGCGCCCGAAAGCCCCATTTTTCCCTTTTGCTGCCGAACTTTTCCCCGGGAAGGAGCATCAGCATCAGGAGCGTCAGCCCGTAGGCGGGCTTTGCCACCGTCCCCAGAGAGAGCAGCGCCAGCAGGGTGATGGCCCGGAGAGGGCTGATCCGGCCGGGCATGGAAAGGGTCTCCAGCACCAGCGCTGTTCCCAGCAGCACCGCCCCCGCGACCGCCGTGTCATAGGTCAGGCTGGTGGCCTGGAAAATCATCAGAGGGATGGTCCCCGCCACCAGGAAGGTCATCTTGAACTTCGGCGCGTGCTTCACCGCCAGGGCGGCCATGACCCCATAGCACAGCGTACTGACGATAACGGCGCAGCGATAGGTCAGTTCCGGATTTTTTATGCCCGCCTGATTCAGGAATTCCCCGATATTGTACCCGATTCCCAGGGGCAGATACCCCGGATGCCAGGTGATCACGCTGTTCAGGCAGGCCCGCAGTCCGCCGCCGGACAGCAGGGCGAAGCTGCCCACCCAGTAGGAATGGGTGTCCTCATCCCAGGTACCCCAGTTCGGATCCGCCATGAAGGTGGGCTTCTTCAGATCCACCATCAGCCCGGTAATAACGATGATCGCGAAAGCCGCCCAGGGCAGAAGATCCGAAAGCCCCACTTTCTTTTTCTGTCTCTCCCGCTTTCTATCCGGGCCGAAGACCGGCGTCACGCTCAGCATCAGAAGCCCCGCTGCGAAATAGAGCAGCACCGGGTTCCGGCTGACGGCATACCCCGTTTCCTGCAGGGAGGGGATAAAGTTTCCCTCCTCGTCCTCATCCCCCCGCAGGGTGATTTTTCCCTCCCCCGCTGCAGCGGCCGTCAGGGTATAGGTCTCGCCCATCCGGAAGCTCCCAGCAAGCGTCAGGTCGCTGTCGTCCTCCATTTCATCGACGGGCTGCACAGTGCGGGCCGCTTCCGCCCCGCTGCTGTCCGTCAGGACCAGCGTCAGTGTCATCCCCGCGGCCTTTTTCAGGCTTCGCAGTTCCAGCCCCAGCTCGCTGCTGCTTTCCATCTGCGGCGTCCAGGTCCAGGAAGCGCTCTGTCCGTCCTCCAGGACATATTTCCCGTGCCCGCCCCCGGAAGGAACGCTCCGTTCCTCCCGATTCGGCATCAGCCAATAAGAGAACGCCAGCAGCACCGCCATCACCGCGGCGCAGATTCGCGCGATTATCCCTTTCATTTTCCCGGCTTGCCCTTTCCTTCCCGTCTGCTGCCCCGCCGGAAGCGAGGATTTTTTCAGTTTATTCCTGCCTGCCCGCTTTGTCAAGGAAGGCATAGATGCCGATGCCCGCGGCCACAGCCAGGTTCAGGGAATCCACCCGGTCGTTGCTGGGGATCCGCACCGGCTGGCCGATTCCCGCGAATTCCGGCGGCAGCCCCCTTCCCTCGTTTCCGAAGATCAGCGTCCTGCGGGAGCGAACGGGCTTTTCCAGCGCCTGGGCCAGGGGGACGGAGGCGTCCAGCATAAAGGGGTAGTAATCCCGCTCACCCATTAGACGCCGGTATTCCTCAAAAGTTTCGTACATCCGGACCCGCAGCCGGAAAAGGCTGCCCATGCTGGCCCGCACCGTCCGCGGATCAAACAGGTCCACACAGGGCCGGATCAGGATCACGTCCTCGATTCCGAAACCAAGGGCCGTCCGCAGAATGGTTCCCACATTGCCGCTGTCCCCCGGCTGATGCAGCAGCACATGGGGCTTTTCCGGGTCCGGATCCTCCTCCCGTTTTTCAAACACCGCCGCGGCGTAGCAGTTTTCCTTCCCGCTGATCCGGGCCAGCGCCCGCTCGGCCGTTTCCACCCGGATGCTGTTGGCCCGGGCCAGCTCCACCAGCCGGTCCGCTCCCTCCCGGCCTTCCGCAGCCGGATGAATCAGCAGCCGGCGCACCTGTTCCGGCCGATACCGCAGGCATTCCATGCTGGGGAAGATCCCCGGGGCATAGCTGTAATCCAGATCTGACCTGTATCCGCTCAGGGATGGCATGGCATGGTCCTCCTTCTCATGATGGCGCATCTTCATCTCTGCGCCCTGACTCATTTTCCCCCGCGAGGCGGAAAGCGCGCCCGGTCTCCTTCTTTGGGGGGATTCGGACGAAGAAAACAGGCGGGGTCTGCTCCGCCTGTCTGTTGTTTTTCCCTTGCACTCCGGCCTTTCAGGCAGATTCCCGTCCCGCTTCTTCGCCTCGGTGCCCTTTTTCTCGGGGAGTCCCGTCCCCGTCAGCGCCGGTCCTTCAGGCGGTTCTTCTCGTCCCCGCCGGCGCGGTTCGCCGCTTCCTGATTCCCCGCCAGAATATGTTTGATCAGGGTCATCCGGAAGCCCGCGTCAATGAAATCACAGTGCTTGCAGAAGGGATAATGCTGCCGCCCGGTGGCGATATCCTCCCGGACCTTCCGCATCTTCGGGCTGTTCCAGCATTCCTTCAGCGGGGTGGTGGTCAGATCCCCGAAGTCCGTCACCTCGAAATTATCGCAGCAGCAGAGCCCTACCTTCCCGTTGGGCATGATCCACATGTCCGTAAAGGGCAGGAGGCAGGTCTCCTTGACGACCTTCTCCGTCGCCTGCTTGTTCGGCGCGGAGCCGGCCCGGTTGGTCAGCACCTCCTGCAGATACCGCATCTGGATTACGATGTCGATGTCCTCAAACTCCGCGGGATGGGCCTTCGCGTAGTCGTAGATGGCCTGAATGTTTTTATGCAGCTTGTAATCATTGGCGTAATTATTGATGATCAGCTGATCCAGATAAGGCTGCAGCGCCTTGAGCTTCTCCATGTTCAGAATCAGCCCGTTGGTGGACATAAAGATGAAGCAGTCCGGCAGCTTCTCCCGGGCGTAGCGGTGCAGCTCCACGATCCGCTTGTCCAGCAGGGGCTCGTTGTTGCCGTACAGGGTCAGATGCCCCTTGTATCCCCAATCCGCCAGCTGATCGATGATGGACTTGTACAGATCCAGGTCCATCAGCCGGAAGGGCCGCTTCTCCGCGTGGATGTTGGCCGTGCAGAAGGCGCAGGTGGAATTGCACCGGTTGATGGTCTCGATGTTCACCACGTTGGGCATGGGGGCTTCCTTCTGGCTCAGGAAATAGGCGGTATACTTTTTCTGGGTCCGGCCCCGGGTAAAAAACTGCAGCTTCAGATAGGCCTCGCCGGCCAGAGCGGGAAACTTCACCCGGGCCCAGAACCCAAATTTACCCATAAAGCTGCTGATGCGAATCGCCATAAGCGAAATCTCCTTTCGTTCTGCCGCAGGGGTCAGGATTTCCCTACCTCGTGATACTCCTGCTCCGTATTCACGTTCCAGATGTTGTCCCGGCTCCGCTCCCCGGACAGGATGTTCTTCACTGTCTCGAAGGAGGTGCACATGCTGTGGTCGATATTATTGTAGCGGTGCTGCCCGTTGCGGCCCACGCAGTACAGATTCTCGATGGTGTTCAGCCAGGTCCGCAGCTCGTCGATCTGTTCGTAGGTATCGAAATAGGCGGGGTACGCTTTTTTGACCCGCTCCACATGGAAGTCGAGGACCTCGTCCTCCCGGTCGATGAGCCCCAGCTGCACCATTTCGCGGATGCCCATTCTGCCAAAGTCCTCATCCGTCATGGACCACAGCGCGTCCCCTTCGTTGCAGAAGTATTCCAGCCCCATCCAGACCGTGTGCTCCAGGTCCTTCACCATATACGGCGACCAGTTATTGTAAATCTGGAAGCGGCCCATCTGCACGTGCCGGTCGTGCACGTAAACCCAGTTGTCCGGCACGATGTTGCCCACGGTCTTCGTCTTTGTTTTGTTTTCCAGCTTCAGCCGGGGAATCAGCACTCCCACCGTCATGTAATCGCGGTAGGGCAGCCCATGCGCGATCGCCCGCATATTCTCCGGCACATCGTTCATACCATCCACCAGGTCCCGGATGGGCATGGAGGATATGACCACGTCCGCCGGCAGGAGCTCTTCCTTCCCGTCCCGCAGGATCCGGACGCCTTTGATCCGATTTCCCTCCTTCTCGATGCCCACAGCCCGGGTCTGCAGCAGCACCCGGCCGCCCCGCTTTTCCACCTCGGCCGCGGTGATCTCCCACAGCTGGCCGGGGCCCAGCTTCGGATAAGAGAATTCCTCAATCAGCGAGGTTTCCACTTTCCGGTTTTTGACATGGAGCATTTTGCCGAAAATATCCTTCAGGATCGCCCTGATGCTCAGGCCCTTCACCCGCTGAGCGCCCCAGGAGGGGTCAATCTCGCTGGGATGCCGGCCCCACAGGTTCTCCGTATAATGCTCGAAGAACATGGAATACAGCTTTTTCCCGAAGCGGTTGATGTAAAAATCCTCCAGGGATTTTTCCTCCCGCTTGTAAAACACGGTTTTCAGATAGGAAAAGCCCACCAGAATCGTGGTCCCGAAGCCCATGTTCCGGATGGTATCGAATTTCAGGGTGATGGGATAGTCAAAGAATTTCTCCTTGAAGAAGATCCGGCTCAGCCGGTTCCGCCGCAGCATGACCCGGTCCGTCTTTTCCGGATCCGGTCCTCCGGGCTTTGTCTGAGAGGTGCGGCCCAGCACCCGGTCGTCCCAGGGCAGCGCACCCTGGACGGGCAGCATGTTTTCCCACCAGTCGTTGACCTCCGGCACCTTGGAAAAGAACCGGTGCCCGCCCATGTCCATGCGGTTTCCGTTATAGTTCACCGTCCGGGAGATGCCGCCCACCTGGACGCCCTCCTCCAGCACGGTCACTTCGTATTCGTCCGACTGTCTCAGCAGCTCATAGGCCGCCGTCAGCCCCGCGGGGCCCGCCCCGATGATCAGCGCTTTCTTCATTTAGTCCCATACGGAAGCCTTCCGCCCCCGCGCCTCCTGTCTTTCTGTCCCGGCAAACGCCCCCAAAGGGGGCATCAGCGCTTATCGCGCCTCTTTTCGCCGTCTCGGCTCCATCCGGACGCACGGCAAAAAAATCACATTTCAGTTTATTCCCCCAGATCCTTTTTGTCAAGGAATTCGCGGTGGCGCCTGCCCGTTTGGATTCTCGTTTTCCTCCTGCCGCGCGTTGAGAATGCCGGATGCGGCGGCGGAACCCTCGGTGATGTTTGTCCCCGCGGGCCGTCCCCGCCGGAATAGCGGGCGGAGCAGGGCCGTGCTGCCTGGGCGCATGCTCCGCGGGCCAGCGCACTCATCTCCTGAACGGCAGCTTGTTCCAGTAATCCAGGATCGTTCGCCGGAAATAGGCGAACTGCTCCGCCGGAGAATACAGCGCAGCCTTTTTCTCCGCTTCGGTCAGCAGGCGCACCCACCACCGCTCAATCCCATACGGGTTGCGGACGGTGACCCGATCCACCGGCTCGTCCTTCCCCTCCGCGTAGAGCGCCAGCTCTGCCGACTGTCCCTTTTTGCAGGAAACACGGAAAGTGCGCGCGTCCTTCTTTTTTTCTACAGCGCATTTTCCGCCGGCAACGGTCAGCGTATACTCCCTGGGGATATCTGCTCCAAAGGCCTCCCGGGAGTGATAAACGGAAAAGGTTGCCTCTCCCTCCGGCAGCCAGTAGTCGTATACAAAGTCTCCGTTTGCGTCCTCCAGCTTGATCATCTCCGGCACAGCGGCCGCGGGGTCGAACTTGTGATATGCCTCCACCTCGCTCAGGCCCGGCGTTTCACCTTCGGCAGCCAGGATCTGCACCGTGAATCCGGTGATCTTCTTTTCATCGAATTGCACCCACGTTCCGCTGCCGTTCATGTCCAGCGGGCCGCACTCC
Source organism: uncultured Eubacteriales bacterium (assembly GCA_902797445.1). GTDB lineage: Bacteria > Bacillota > Clostridia > Christensenellales > Aristaeellaceae > Aristaeella. The sequence goes on from CADBTC010000345.1 coordinate 6,941, forward strand.
ATTTCGCTTCCGTCCGAGAAAAGAATCCGGATCCGGGTAATATTGTCCGTGAGGGACGGATTGTCATAGAGGCATATGGCATCCACCGCCTTCTCTTCCCCGAATGCAAAGGCCGCAGTTTTGTCGGAATCCGTCTCCTCCGGCGCCCACAGGTTTTCAAAAGGCGCCCGGGTCTTATCATAAATATCCAGGGAATCGATGAGCTTAAAGTCCTTCAGCACGCTCCCGTCCCCGGAGCTGACGGAAACCTCCGCCCCGTACAGAAGCCCCGTCGCCGGCCGGATCCAGAACACCTTGTCTCCGTTGATGATGCGCGGAATGCGCTCAAATGCCTGATACAGAAAGTCCTGGGATTCATGGGCATGCATAGCCTGATACAGATTGCTCGCCCGCAGGGTTCGGGACAGGTTGTTTTCCGCCACAGGGAACCGGATCCGATCATTCCAGCGGTAGATATTGTTTTCCCCCATATAGATCACATGCTCGCCGTTATGATCGGTAAATGCATTGCCCGGATAAGGATAATGCTCCGACCAGGGAACGGTGGAGAGAATGTTGTCGGCGTAGAAATCATCCGCACCCCAATAAGCGGTCGAATAGGCGAAGCCTTTGAAAACCGCAGGAACATAATCGTTCTGTTCCTGTCCGAGGATTTCCCCCATTGCCTCCTCAAAGAGCAGGGACAGCGCCCGGTGATCGTGATGAGAATCGTAATCCAGGCAGAAAACGGCCTCCGGCCGCAGATCCAGCAGCAGGGCTTTTATATCGTTTTTCATATTGTTCCGGGTATAGGCAGAATCCCTGTAAGGCGCGAACCCATACGTGCCGTATGTCCTGGTATATCCCGGCAAAGATGTAAAGACCTCATCTCCCGGCAGATTATACATATGGAGCCCGTTCTCCCCAAAGCAGCTGTCCCCGTAGCCCAGAAAAATCATGTGCTCCCGGTCAACGCCCATCTGACTGAGGGCATTGACCGCCTCCATGAATCTGGTTTCCGCGCTGGCTTTCTTGTCCCCGTTGGTAGAGAACATCACGTAGATTTCGGATTCCTTCCCGAAGATCTCATACAAGCCCCCAAAGAGATTAATTTCGTCATCCTGGTGGGGAATCATCACCAGGATTCTTTTTCCCTTAAAAACGTTCCGATCCAGATCGTGCATCTGATACCGGGCATTGTGCACTCCATAAACCACAGCGCCGTACACGCAGAGAAACGCAAGCAGCAGCACGCAGACCGCCAGCGCCATCCTCCTGCTTTTCAGCAGTCTCCTTTTGGAACAAAAGAGCACATAGGAAACGGGAAAGCAAAGCAGCACCGCCAGCGCCTGCAAAAAGAATCTGGGAAACCGAAAGCAAAGGCAGATCAGTACCAGCAGCACCGGAATGCTCCACCGTGCGATGCTCCAGATCCATTCTGTTTTTCTTTTTTCTCCGCTCATCTGCATTCTCCCCATCCAATCCCCGTTCCCCGCGTAAACGGACCCGTTTACGCCTGTCCCAGGGCATCCCGCTTCAGGATGTCCACGATTTTCCGCGTCGGCGTCTGCCCATCCGCGCCCTGGTATTTCCAGGCGCATTCCGCCCGGATCTCCCGCAGGGGGTCCTCCCCCCGCCGGATCATCTCCAGGGTGTCCCGGGCTTCTTCCCAGCTGTTCACCCAGTACATCCCCGGCCGCAGGATCTCCGTCACGCTGTCATTCACCCCGTTGCTGGCACAGTAGATGATAGGTTTCCCTGTAAAGTAGGCATCGATGATCATGGAGGAAGGATCAGTGATCAGCACATCCGCTGTAAACAGCTGAGGATAGAAGTTCTCCGCCTCGTCCAGGTGGAAATCTCCCTGGGCAAATTCCTGCCGGAGCTTTGCCTCCTGCTCCTCTGTCATTTCTCCGGTACTCCGCCATTCCTTGAAGGCCTGGGGATGGGGGCGGAGCATCAGCTCGGTTCCCGCATGCTCCCGGCACCAGGCCGTCAGCGGCTCCCGGTAGCTGAAGAAATGGCAGTTTCCCTCATGGGTGGTCCACCGGGGCATCCACAGGATTTTGAAGCTGTCTGCCCGTTTCCACAGCTCGCAGGTATCCTCCCGGTGCTTTTCCAGCCCTTCCAGCCGGGGATGGCCGGTCACCTCCACCCGGCAAAGATTCGGTCCGCCCTTCTCCAGCCTGCCCTGAATAAAAGCCGCGTCCGCTGTGTTCTGAGAAAAATAGAGGGACAGGTCATGAAAAAAATCCACCGGCGTGCAGGCTTCCGTCCGGGCATCCAGGTCCACCATCACATAATATGTCACATAGCAGATCTTCGCGTAATCCGATACCGCCAGGCTCATATACGCATCCGGCCTCGCCACATTATACGGCTGCTGGAAGAATACGTAGTCCGGATTCAACGTCCGAAGATCCAGCCACCGCTTCGTTTCATAGTCGTATCCGGAGATAGCGCCTTCGGACTGAAAATATTCTTCCGCGCCCTCGGATGTATAGACGCTGTTCAGATATCCCCGGCCCTTCACCGGGCTGCGCAGGGGAATGGCTACGATCTGTACGCTGAAAAGCGGATCTGCCTTCAGCGCTTCATACACGCTCTTCAGGGACGCCCAGATCGACGGCCGGTGACAAACGAAGATCACGTTCACCCTCTCCCCCGCCGCCCGTTTCCGCGCCAGCCTTGCGTCTATCTCCGTTCGGGCCCGTTCAAGCCGCTCATACTCCCGTCTCTGGTATCCCTTCAGCAGCCCTGCCTTCCGCAGCGATTCCCAGACATAGGGTACCCGAATCAGTCTTTCCCATAAACGCATTCCTATCTCTCCGATTTCATTTTTTAGTCTTATCTTCGAATCAGATCATTCCCCTGCTGATCGGGATAATGCGTGTGAACCCACTGCTGAATGGCAGGATTATCCCGATCATGAATCAGGACATAGTCGGCGGTGATTCTTTCCAGCGAATCCGCATCCGCCCGCTCAATCACGACGATGTCCGTGCCGTTAAAAACATAGGTTCCCATGTAGTAGAAATAATCACTGTCCCATCCTTCAATCAGAAAAGCATAGTCTCCCTCATTCGGAATCTGATACTCCTCCTTCAGATTTTCCATCCACATTCTCGCTTCCAGACCGTCAAAGGTGGAAAATCTGTAGGGCTGATATGTAAAAATGCTGGGAACGCTGCCATACTGAAAAGCGATACCGGACAGCATCAGACACAGGACAGCGCACCATATCGGGGACAGTCTCTTCCTCTCCGCTGCCATGGCTTTCATTCCCATCCAGCAAACCAGATAAACGACAGCAATGATGACCGTTTTTTCATACCTGTCGAACTCCACCAGATAGAATGCTTCTGTGCGGTGCATGCTGAAAATATAGGTGAGCAGAAGCCCAAGCTGGTAAAAAAGGTACAGCCCCACAAGTCCCCCCGCGGAAACCGCCAGCCCGCGCCGGCTGATCTTTGCAGCCAGCGCGCAGTATCCCATGACAACCGCCAGCAGCAGCATGCAGATGCCAAAGTATTCCCATCGAAACGCGTTCCGGATCAGCATCAGAATGATATGTTTGATATCTTCCACCGATTTGGATTGAAAGGCCGCCTCCCACCAGGAGAACGATAAAAAATGCGGAGAGGTGCCGGTCGAGGGAAAAGTATATCTGCAGTGCAGGTTCCACAGCCACAGGCTCAAAAACGCAAGCAGCACGCTCATCACTGCAGACAGTCTTACTTTTGAACGACGCATTCTCCAAAGATATACGCCTCCCGCTGCCAGCGCGAAGAAAACACCCGCATTTTTAATCTGGATCAGCCAGATCAAATAGAGGGCAGCAAGCCAGCACTCGCGCCGATCCTCTCCCCGGCAGGACTGCGCAAACAGCAGGGTGCACATCCCCGCAAGGGGCAGCAGCGTATCCACCAGCATTTCCGTCGGTTGAACGTTGTAAGCCAGAAAGAAATTGCAGAGAAACAGGCCCGTCAGCAAAACCAGCCATCTGTTTCGCCCTTCGGGCCGCAGGAGCGGAAGCATGCACGCCAGCATCCCATATCCCTGCCCGAGCATCCAGGTGGTTTCACCGCCGCCGGTCATCCGTGCGGTATAATAAGCCAGAACGGAACTGCCCAGCGGATATCCGCGATACGTAATAATCGGTGTTTCCGTATTGGGAAAATGGTTGGTTCGCAGCATCGTTTTAACCACCAATGCCCAATGGGAAAAATTATCATAGTGGGTGAACACCTTTCCCTGAAGAACGAACGCCAGGATCGCAAACGAAACAGCCAGAAAAAGATATTCCGTTCTCATATAACAGAACAGATTTTTTCCCTTTTTTTCAACCGTATATTTCGCAAAGAAAACCAGTCCGGCCAGCCAGAGAAGAAAGGCGGTTTCATAAAGAATATTCAGTACGCCGCCAAGCAGCAGAACACAGGATTGAACGGCAATCGCCGCGCTGGGCAAAAACGCCGGATGAATATTGGAACGTTTTCTCAGGACCTCCCACCATCCGGCAGTGGAGAGTCCCAGCAAAACCCAGCGAATCACAATCATGAAACCGCTCCTTCCACCATTTGGACAGCATTGTCTTTATCGTCCCGATTAAAAGTTAAAATAGATAAACGGATTGTGCGCCCCCATCAGCAGCGCCCCCACGCTGACCAGAAACAGCGCCAGCTGCAAAATCCAGGACACCGCTTCCGTTCCTGCCGCCATCCCCTCCGAACGGTCAGCCAGCCGCCCCTTCAGCCAGGCAAACAGCGGAGTGGAACAAAGGACACCCGCCAACAGCACCGTTCTATAATTCCAAAGGCTGACTGTCAGCAAATTATCCGTCATTCCTGCGCCATTTAAGCCGAACATGGTCCGCAGGTATACGCCCGCCTGTGCAATACTCTCCGCCCGGAACAGCACCCATCCCAGCAAAACCACCAGCAGCGTAAACACCCGGTATATGATTTTCCATCCCCTGTTTCCAGGCTCCGCCATTCTCTTCGGAATTCCCGACAGCTTCTCTGCCACAATCAGAACACCGTACAGCATGCCCCAGAGAATAAAAGTCCACTCCGCCCCATGCCAGATTCCAGTCAGCAGCCAGACCACAAACAGGTTCCGCACCAGCAGCATTTTGGATTTCACCCTGGATCCCCCCAGGGGAAAATACGCATAATCCCGGAACCAGCTGCCAAGGGAAATATGCCACCTGCGCCAGAATTCCGTCACCGTTCGGGAAATATAGGGATAGTCGAAGTTTTTCTCAAACTGAAAACCCAGCATTTTTCCCAGGCCGATGGCCATGTCTGAATATCCGCCGAAATCGAAATAGATCTGCAGCATATAGCACAGGGCTCCCAGCCACGCCATGCCCACACTGATATCCGAAGTACCGAACGCTTTGTCCGCGACCTCCGCCAGCACGTTGGCCAGCAGAATCTTTTTATTGAATCCCCGAAGGAAAACGATGATCCCTTCCGAAAAGCTGTCCAGGGTGATCTTTCGGTGCTCAATCTGCTCTGCGATCGTCCCGTAGCGAACGATGGGCCCGGCAATCAGCTGGGGAAAAAGGGAAATGTAAAGGCCCAGATAGGCCGGGTTCCTCTGCGCAGGTGTTCCGCGGTAGACATCAATGACATAGCTCAGTGCCTGGAATGTAAAGAAAGAAATGCCAATGGGAAGAAGGATCGATGTTGCCGGAATCAGGGGAGCCAGCCGCGGAAACCAGCTCCGCAGCGTTCGGGTCACGAAGTTCAGGTATTTGAAAACAAAAAGCAGGCCCAGATTGCAGATAATATCAATGGTCAGCAGGACTTTTTTTCGTCTCTTTTTCTCTCTGCATCCCGCGATCAGCAAAGCCATCACGTAGTTCAGCACGATGGAGCCGATCATCACAAAAACGAAGGAGGGCTCTCCCCAGGCGTAGAAAAGCAGGCTGCAGGCTAGCAGCCAGTAATTTTTCGCTTTCCCCGGTAATATCAGGTTGATCCCCATTACCACCGGCAGAAACGCGAAAATAAATTCCATGCTTGAAAAAAGCATCGCGCTCGTTCCTCCCCGTCCGCCCGGATTTCATTCCGGCTTCGCCGCGAATTCCTGAAGTCTGATCCCCTGATAGTCCAATTCCATTCCTTCCGTCGCGCCGTTTATCCCGGCATAAAAGCGAAGCCTGTATTCCCCTTCCGTCTCTTTCTGCGGAAGCTGGAAGCCCCACCGAAACCCAAACTCGCTTCCGTATTCAATATCGAAAATGGTCAGATCCAGCCTTTTGTCTCCGTCATAGAGCGCCACCGTGGCGCCTTCCGGCGCACCGTCCCGCGTCTGGATACCGTCCATCGTCAGAACATAGCTCTTTCCGCTCTCGAAGTCTGCCGGCAGTATCTCATACCCCTGCTCCGCATCTGCCGACCCCCGCACGGTCAAATCACCGTACGCTTTGATTTCTCCCGGCAGAAGCGGTCTGTCTTCTCCAAAACTCGCAAAAAACTCATTGGCCAGCGTCCCGGGGTAATTCATCATGATAACCATATCCGGGGGATTCAGCCGCACATAATCCATTTCGCTCATGGCTCCGTATTCCCGGGGATCCAGCACATCGATGGATGTAAATTCCGTGCTCAGAAAGCACTCCACAGGCAGCATGAAGCTGTCCCGATACATCAGTAACTTCAGCTGGTTCTCCGCCCCTTGGTTTCGGTGCAGGGTCAAGGGGTATCCGCCCCCCAGATACCGCTGATAATTATCCAGCCGCATGTAATCCGATTCCTGCACAAACCATTCCCGGATGCTGACCTTCCGGAAATTTCCCTTATATGCCCAAACTCCCAAAGAGTATCGGGACATCTCCGTGTCAAATACCGGCAGATACAGATCCAGGTCATCCACCCCGTCATAGAGCGGCCCCACCCGCTTGCCATGGCTGCCCAGCCACCAGTTGGGCAGCACGGTTTTCTCCCAGAGCTCAGCGTTCTCATAAGTTGTTTTTGTTTCCGGGAAATCAGCCCTGATGGCCTCCATGATCTGCTGATAGGCGTAAAAAGCACCCTCCGCGTTCCAGTGATGGTCCGTCCGGTAGAAGTATTTCTCCACCTGCTCCCGCGTCTGGCTCATGGTCGCCCGCAGGTCAATGGCCGGCACATTTCTCTCCCTCAGCTGGGTCATAACCAGGTCACCGATGGTGTTGGTATAATCCGTTACTCCGGCAGGGAGCAGATTTTCCGTGACCGGGCACTTGTAAGGCGCCATGACAAACAGAAACGGAATGCCCTCCCCCTCCAGAAAACGGCAAAAATGGCTGACATTCTCCGTGAAAGGAGAGACATCGGGCAGGGGATCGATCACTGCAGTCAGCATCCCATTGGTCATGGTCTGGATGGCATTGTATTCGTCTCGGCCTTCCAGCCTCGCGTATCCTCCGTTCAGGGTCAGGAGTTCATTCCGGTACCGCAGCCTTCCGCCCAGTAGATTTTCCTGCAGCGTCCCTTTCATTTCCTGGAAGCTGCCCCCGTGCAGGAAGGCCGCAACCGGCTCCAGAATAAGCGTCCGGTTAAAAAAGGCCATGGCGCACAGGATCAGGCAAAAGACCGCGCATCCGAGGATTCGCGCCGCCCTTTTTCCGTTCAGTCTGAAGCGCATGACTATTTCCTCCCTTTCCTGCCTCAAAAGCTCAAAACTTCACAATCAGGATATCCCGAACCATCTGCACAGATCCGTCCGCCGGATAGGAAGGCATCGTCTGCACCTCCGGCCACTCCGCCGGATCCTCCCCCCAGTACCAGTTCCCTTGAAAGCCGCACCACCTTTGCATAAAGAACTCCTTATACAGGTGGATATACTTTGTGGTACTGTGGCTGTAAAGATTCAAATGAATAAAATCCATCTCCGGCAGATTATAGATGGTTGGATCCAGGTTTGTCCAGTCATTGACGAAGCTGATTTCCGTATCCGGAGTATATCCCGGTACAGATTTAATCCGCGTAATCAGCGTCGTATAATAGCTCATCGCCTGGGACTGTTGGAGTATATCCTTCAGATAGCATTGGTTATCAAAGCGGGCAAACATGACGCCCGTGACCGCCAGAGCGAGGGATGCCGTCAGGGACACCGCGCGTCTCCCCCGAAAAGGAGCCGCTTCCAGATCATCCAGCAGGGCGATCAGCAGCACGAAGGGCATGACCCCGCCAAAGACCATCAGGCCATGGACTTCCTCTGACATGACGTAGATAAAGTTGCTCCCCAGGGGGAACAGCGCCAGCAGGATCAGCTGAAGCGCCGCTTTCAGCCTGCTGTCCCGGCCCATCCGGATGATCCGCCGCAAGGCCAGCAGCGCGCCCGCCAAAAGCGCAATATCGTAAACGTAATACAGCGTGCCGGGATACATATCCGCTTCCGTATTCCTTACGGGATGGAAAAACAGCGCGTAAGCCCTTTTGCATCGATCCAGGAAGGTGGAAAGGGACATAACCCCCATCTGATCGATCCCCTGATAGGAGGACAGCTGCAAATTGAATCTCCACAGGAAAAAGCGGTTTCCGGCAAAATACACCGCCATGATCCCCGCTGCGCAGAGGATCTGAACCCCTACCCGTTTGAAGAAATCACGGTTTTTCTCATCCGCCCTGAGGGTCATGAAATCATAAATCAGGATCACCGAAAGCAGAACGGACAGAAACGCCTGATACACTCCGATAGAAGCGCCGCCCAGCCCAGCCGCCAGCATTTTCGCCCACCAGGGCGTCTCCCGGCAGATCAGGTAAGCGGCCAGGCCTGTCATCAGCAGCCCGGCCATATAGGGATGGCTGGTAAACATATAGGAAAACAGCGCCGCCATGGTCGGGAAAGCCGCCAGCAGGCATCCCATCAGGGCGCAATATACCGGGTTGCGGATTTTCAAGAGATCCACCAGCAAGGCGCATACCGCTGCCACGCAGAGGATGGACATGATTCCGTTATACAAAGGCAGGCTGGTATTCCCCGTCCCAAACAGCAATTCTTCCAACCAGCTGAGCAGATGCAGCATCCACCGGCCGGAGGTAATGGTAGCCCCGAAGCCGAACAAATTGGCGATATCATCCTGGTGAGACAGTTTGTTGAACAGCCCCATTCCATGGGCAAAAAGGCCAAAGATCACCGTCCCCAGCAGGGCTGCCCAGATCTGAGGGGATTCGCGGGGATACAGGGCTTTCATCCGGAAAGCGTACTTGTGCTTCACTGCTTCACCCCCGTTTTCTCCCCGCCTCCGCCTCCGCTCAGGGCATCATAGCCCCTCACCAGCTGTCCTGCCACCATTTTCAGCAGCACGGCCAAAACCAGCGTCGCGGCAAAAACACTCACGGAATAAACCATCCCCGTGCCTTCCAGGTATTGAAACAGGATGGGCTGATGGTTATACAGGCTCTCGTAAAGCAGATATATTTCCATGGAATAGGAGCCCAGCAGCATGATCATCTTCGACAGGAATCCCCTCTTCCGGAAGATTGAGAATAACCAGCCATGGCTCAGAGCAATGCACAGCACCAGAGCGCAGTATTCATAGAACCGAAGGTAGGGCGGAGAGATTTCCGGAAGGTCGTTCAGCACAAAGATCAGACCAATGCCTGCGGGAATCGACAGGGCCGGCACCCAGGCGGGGACCTTCTGATGCCGCAGGCAGAGTTTTCCCATGAATGCCCCCAGCACAAAAATCGGAATCCGGCAGAACATCAGGATCCCCCGCATATAGAAATAGTTCACCGCCGCCCGGCTGAGAACCGCGCACAGTGCCACAGAGGCCAGGATGATCGAAAGCATCCCCCAAATCCCCCGTTTTCCCCGGATGGCCCGATAAACCAGAGGGAAAACCAGATAAAGAACCATCGTAAAGGAAAAATACCAGAAATTCCCCCTCTCCAGGTTCGGGGTCAGGAAGCCGTAAAGGAAAACGTATCCGAACCAGTTCGCCAGGTCTTCCACTTCCATCAGCCCATAGGTCAGGAATGTGACGATCAGAACCGTCGGGAGAATCCGCCGATACCGGCGGATATAAAACGTTTTTGTGGGGTGCGCATCGCTTTCCATCAGACGGGAATAGGAAAAATACAGTCCCAGACCGGAGAGGAATAAAAACAGATCCACCGCACAGTTCCCAATCGCCTGAACACGGGCCCAGATTGCCAGCAAATGGGTCGTTCTCAGAAAAACAGAGTTAAACGGATTCAGATATTTGCTGTGATAGACGGTCACCCACAGGCAGGCGACCCCCATCAGGTAGGATCTGGCCCCGGAAATCTGATATAGGTCAAACGGCTCTGTCAGCTTTGTTCGCAGGCTTTTCATCCGGTCCCCTCCCTAAAATTTCACAACAACGGTCCGGTCATTTACAATCCTGATGGACCCATCCGCCGGATAAGAAGGCATCGCCTGCACTTCCGGCGAGAACTGCAGTTCCGGATCCCACGCCCAGGGAAAATCGGTGCCGCACCAGACCTTGATAAACTGCTCCCTTGTCAGCGAGTGCAGGTATTCATAGGAATTATGCCAGTACGGATTTAACCGGATAAAATCCAGTTCATCGATGTTATAGACCGTCGGATCCTTCGCGTTCTCCGTGTTGACAAAAAGAACCCCCATGTCCGGTCTGTACCCCGGCAGCGATTTAATCCTTGTAATCACCGTGGTGTAGTAGCTGATGGTCTCCTGCTGATGCAGCATATCCTTCAGGTAACACTGGTTGTCAAACCGGGCGTACATGACCGCCAGCAAAGCAAGCGCACAGGCGGCGGCGCAGGACGCGATCCGGTTGAACCGCGGGAAAGAGAAATCCAGCCGGTCAGCCAGCCAGACGAACAGAACAACCTGCATCACCTGCCCGTAGACCATTAGTCCGTGTACATTTTCCGCCATGACAAAGATCATGTTGCAGCCCAACGGCATCAGGGCAAACAGCACCGCCAGCAGCATCCCGCGCACCGCGCCTTTTTTCATCGTCCGGATGATCAGCCGGAGCACCAGCGCTCCTTCCGCCGCCAGCATCAGATAATATAGACAGCGTACGGTGCCCGGATACATATCCCGGAATACCCCGGGCATGGGATTGAAATATTCCCGATACGCGGTCGCACAGCGGTCCAGCAGCGTAGCGAGCGTCATCTGCCCCATCTCATCAATTCCCTGGTAGCCCGACAGCTCCACCTGATATTTGTTCAGGAAAAAACGGTTCCCCGCCGCGTATACCAGCATCACCCCGATGGCACAGAGGATCTGGATCCCCACATGGATCCAGAACGCTTTCAGGCTGAAATGTTCGCCTTCCTCCGCCAGAATCATGATATCATTCAGGAGCAGAACAGTCACAAACACCGGAAGATACGCCTGATAAATGCCCACTGCCGCGCCGCCCATGCATACGGCGATGATCTTTGTCCACCAGGGCAGCTTCGCGCAGATCAGGCAGGCGCTCAGGGTCATCGCCAGCAGCCCAATCATGTAAGGGTGGCTGGTAAACATATAGGCGAACAGCGCGGTAACGACCGGAAATGCCGCCATAACGCAGCCCAGCAGGGCGCTGTAAATCCGGCTCCGGATTTTCAGCATGTACACCAGAAGGCCTGCCACGGCCCCGATGCAAATCAAAGAAACCACGCCGTTGAACAGCGGAAGGCTTGTATTCCCCGTTCCGTAGAGCAGCCCCTCCAGCCACTCAAACACCCGGAGCATCCACCGGCCGGAAGATATGGTTGTACCTGTGTCAAAAAGGCTGGCAACATCATCATGGTGGGACAGCTTGTTAAACAGACCCATACCCTGGGCAAAAATTCCAAAGATCAGGGTGCTGAAAAACGCATACCGCACCTGCTCAGGGATTTTCCGGATCAGAACAGTCACCGGATTTGTACTCTCTTGCCTCTCCATGTACGTATTTCTCTCCTGTCAACTGACATAATCAGAATAATTTGGGATTATGATCACTGCCGTATACACTTACCTGATCCAGTTCCGCTAACGGCGTAAACTCGGCCAGCACTTTTTCCGGAACCAGCTGCTTCTCCCGATCAAATACCAGCAGCGTAGGACCGGTAAAATCTTCATTTCTGTCATAGGTGGTATAATCCCCCCAGTGGATGTACCATCCACCGCTGTCCGGCAGCGCTTTATAGATCCGGTCCGTGTCGCAGACCCGCATTGCCCTGCTGACGACCGTCAGATCATCCCCCCAGAAATAAACGATCCCCGCATCCTGGGATTCCGCGATGGCCTGGATCTTATCCATTTGCCATTCGTCATTCGTCGTCTTCAAATAGTGAACATCCGATTGTCCGTCCACCATAAAAATGGAGACCGCCAGGAAAAGGGTCAGCATTGTGGTTCCCACTTTTCCTTCATCCAGCTCATTTATGAATAAAGCGGTAATCAGCACCAGCACAAAGAACGTGGTCACCAGATACCGCTCTTCAAAAATACTCGCGCCATACTGGACCTCGAAGAGGCCGAAAACCAGAAAATTCACAAGAACGATATTGAGCAGGAACAAAGGCGCTCCGTCTTTTTCCGTCAGCTGCTTCAACGTCCGCCGGCAGACAGCCGCCAGAGCAATCAGCATGAATGCTGCGATGCCCAGGGCAAACATCCGGAGAATGCCTTCCTTGGACATAACGTGATACCCTTCCATAACCGGCAGCGCCTGCGTCAGCTTCAGGAATCCCTGTATCACGGCACCAAAGTTCGTCCACAGCTTTTCCAGGGTGGTCCAGGAGCGGGTGCTGTCCAGCGCTTCAAACCGGATCACGCTCATCGCGAGTATTTTTCCCGCGACCGTCAAAGCACAGCAAATGCAGGCAAAAACCGTATCCTTGCGGATCAGCTGCTTCCAGTCGCTGCGAATCATCGTCATCTCAATCTCATACGCGAGGAAAGGCACAAACATGATCACAATCAGATATACGCCGCTGGAGAAGCCGGACAGAAGGCAAACCGGAAACAGCACCCATCCTGTAACGCCCAGCTTTCCTTTCTGAACCATGTTGAGGAAGGCATAGACAACCATCAGCACAAACAGCACCCGCATGCTGTAATAGGATGCGCTGGAAAGCACGCAGCTGAAATAGCCCAGATCATTATACTGCGAATATCCCGTCGTCAGATACGGGCAAATCACCAGGTTCAGCGCGATCAGCCGCCCTGTCAGCCGAACATCCAGCCTCTCCAGAATCTTCCATACAAAGGCCAGCAGCAGCACAACCATCAGCTGGTTTACAATCCCGAAGGACAAAAGAATATTGCCCGTAAGCCCATACAGCAGGGATACAAAAGGCAGAAGGTTATCCAGGCTGAGATCCGTCGTTTCGTCCCATTTGGGGCTGTAAACGGCCTTCTCATCCCACATCAGTTTCGCCCGCAGAAAGTTCCACGAGGAATCGTACCCTGTATGATTCCGCATCTGGGTCAGATTAAAGTAGCACAGCATGACAAACTGGCATACAAAAATCAGGATCAGCAGCCAGGAAATCGCGCTTAGCTTCTTCCTGTTTTTTCCGAGCCCCGTCACCGCCGCCATTCTCCCCGCTCCCATTTTCATCCATCAGACCTTCCTTCTTCGATGTAACGGATTATTATACTATGATGCATCTCTAAAAAGCAACCTCACTGCTCGAAAACAACCTTTTGCAAAGAAGCGGGCTGCATAAGACGATGGCCTGATTCATATCCCAGTCAACGCTTAATCTCCCCCAGCAAAGGATTGACGGAAAGCCTCCCGCCATAGTAAAATACGGATGTTTTATGATGCATTCGGCGGAAGGAAGGAACCGGCTTGAAGAAGGAATACAAGTGGAGTATCAACACGCTGCTCTACGGGCTGTGGCTGCTTTTTATCTTTGGCGCGGCGCTGTTCACGGATTTTTATGACGCGGAGCTGCCCCGGCTGACGGGTCGATTCTGGCTGCTGGTGCTGGGGGTGGCGGTCGGAGCGCCGCTCCTGCTCAAAAAGGTGCGGGATTGGGTGCCGGGCGTCTGCAGGTTTGGCTGTAAGCTGCCGCCCTGGGCTTTCCGGGGGATCTGCTTCGGCTGTTCCCTGCTTGTGCTCGGTTTTTGCTTTCTCGCCGTATGCCCCGGCGGCTTTGACGGGGATCCCAACCAGCAGCTGCAGCAGGCCATTTCCGGCACCTATAACGATTATTATCCCGTTCTCCATACGCTGATTGTCTTCAAGCTCCCCCTGGCCCTGACCGGCGGGTGGTACCCTTCCATTATCCTGTTTCAGATTCTGCTCTTCTCCCTGGCGCTGACCTGGGTCTGCGACACCGTACGGATTGCCTCCGATGCCCTGCGGGGCTTTCTCTCCCTGGCGGTGATCCTGCTCAATCCCATCACCCAGTCTTATCTGATGTATGGGTATAAGGATGACACCTTCGGCATCTGCGCCATGGTGCTGGTCTGCATGAACGCCCGGATTCTCTTTTCCCGTGGCGCGTGGCTGAAAAAGCCGGTAAACCTGGTGCTGTTTTCCCTGATGCTGGCCATTACCTCCATCGTCCGGCACAATGGCATTCTTTTTGCCGTTCCCTGCCTGATCGGCGCGGCCCTTTGCGTCAGCTGGAAACGGACCCTGGCGGCAGCCGGAGCCGCACTCATCGTCTTCTTCGGAATCAAGGGGCCCCTGTATTCCGCCCTCCGGGTGGAAAAAGCCGATGACCGCAGTTCGCAGACCATGGGGCTGCCCATGGCGGTGATCGGCGGTCCTGTCACCTACCGGCCTGATAAGCTGGAATCGGACGTGCTGGACTTCGCTTACAGCGTCGCGCCGGAAGAAGTATGGCAGGAAAAGTACACCTGGGGTGTTTTTAACTGGGTGGACTGGGACGAGCGGAGCAATCATGAAGCGCTGTCGGAGGCCGGCATGTTCGGCGCGCTGAAATACATGGCCCGGGCCTTCGCGGAAGCCCCTAAGGAAAGCCTGAAGGCGCTGATCGAAACAACAAAAATCACCTACAGCGTCGTGCCGGATCAGCTGGCGGACGGCCGGGTTTTCCTTTCCGGCGGAGATCTGGGGATCCGGGACCAAAGCATCCCATGGATGCGCGGTATCATGGATAGGTATCGCGGGCTGATGTACATCATCGCCCCCCACAGCTATCTGCACAGCGGCGTGACGCTGCTGATCCTGCTGACGGTCATCCTGGCAAGATTCCCCCTGAACCGGAAGGAAAGCTGGCGCCGGATCATTCCGACACTAAGTGTTTTCTGCTACAACCTGGTCACCATGCTTCTGCTCTTCTCCTGGTGGGATGGCGCCAGGTTCTTTCATTACTCCATCTGGGTGCTTCCGGTGCTGCTGGTGATGCTGACCCGGGAGCGGCCCGACAAGGAGGTCCGGGAAACAGATGCGTAAGACAGTTTCTCTCAATGCCAGGGGCAAATGCATTTTCGCCCATTGCGCAATTTTCCTCTTCGGGGCCGCGGCGGCCTGGTACGATCTGTTCATTACCTCCACCGGAAGAGTGCCCGCACTCCTGGGGCGCCCCATCGGGCTGGTCGAAACGATATCCAGTCTCGCTGTATCCCTGGGGAGAAACGGCCTCGGGGACATGCTCAGCCGGTTGAGGAGCCGGGATTTCGTCCTGGCGTTTTTGCTTTTCGCCGCGGTCTGTTTTTTCGGAGAGCTCTGTTTTCAGGGAAGGAAGCGGGAAGCCGTGCGAAAACAGATTCTCCGGCTTCTGCCTGCGATATTGGTTCTTTTTGCCCTGCTTTGGGGCAGCCTGCGCCTGAATACGACCAGTCTTTTCGCTTGGGGTCATTATATCCGCGGCAACCACGGATATCCGCTGCTCGGTTCGGCCCGAATCACGCGGAGGGATGAATTCGCCATCTGGACCCCCATGGCGCTGTCTCAGGAGGCCTTAGGCTGGCCAGGCATCAATCCCCTGATCGGCAGCGGAACGGATGTGACCTGGCTCAGCATGGGCGGCCTGCCCGCATGGAACGCGGCACAGATCTTCAAGCCTCTTTACTGGGGCTTTCTGCTCCTTGGTTCCGAAAAAGGGCTCAGTTTTCTGACCGTCAACCGGGGAATCCTGCTTTTTGCGGTTTCATACGCAGCCGCAATGCGGTATACCCATCGAAACAAATCCATGAGCATCGCCGCGGGATTTCTGCTGACCCTGGCGCCGATGGTACAGTGGTTCATCAGCCAGAGCATCGCCGAGGTGCTGATCTTTTCTCAGGGCATGGTGCTGTCCGTTGATGCGCTGCTGAAAAGCAGCACCACCCGGGGCAGAATCCTCTGCGGGCTGCTCACCGGGTGGCTGCTGGGCTGCTTTGTCATGATCGGATATCCCGCCTGGCTCATTCCCGCCATGTATTTGGTCATTGGATCATGGATTTATCTGTTTGTACAGCCGGCTGTACAGCAGAAGCGGCAGAAACTTGCCTGCCTGCTGACCGGTCTGCTTCCCTCCCTGGTTATGCTGGGCATAATCATTTATGGCAGCTGGGATACCCTGCAGGCGGTCCGGAACTCCGCGTATCCGGGCAGCCGGCTGATCACCGGCGGCCTGAAAGACAGCAGTCAGATTACCGGCGGTCTATGGAATCCCGCCTATAAAATAGGCCTTGCATCCCTCTTCTTCCCCCTGGAAAACATGGACATGAATGCTTCCAACTATGTGGACGCCTCCGTCTTTCTGACCTTTGCTCCAGCGGGATTTGCACTGAGCGTCTACCATCAGATCCGGGAGAAAAAGGCGGACATCCTCGCCCTGATTATGACGGGTATTCTGGGTCTTTTCTGGCTTTTCACCTTCGTTTCTCTGCCTGCCTGGCTGTGTAAAATCACCCTCCTCTCACAGTGCAGCCGCCCGGTATTCCCCATCCAGCTTTGTGAGCTCCTGCTTCTGATTCGCTCCAGAGCAAATGGCGGTATCCGGAATCCCCGGCTGGCAGCCGGAGCGATTCTCGGCAGCGCGGCATTGAATCTGGGGTGTATCCTGTACTTTGGCATTCCCCAGTTGTCGGCACCGCGCATTATCCTTCTGGCCGTGCTTTATCTGTTTCTGTTTTCCCTGATTTACACAGACGTTCAGGGCATAGGCATGCGGTTTTTAGCGTTCTCCCTCTGCTGCACCGTTTTCCTCGCCGGAGGATTCGTGAACCCCATCCAGCAGGGGCTGGAAATGCTGGACGATTTTGATCTGGTCAGCACACTGAAATCCATACCCGATGAACCCGACGATCTGTATGCCATGGAAGGAGGGTTCCCTCCGTCTAATGTCCCCCTCCTGGCCGGGAAACACTGCATTAATACGGATCAGCCCTATGCGGATCTGAATCGATGGGATCCCATCGATCCGGAGAGAATACACTCGGATGTCTTTAACCGGCTGGCCCATGTTGCTGTTACTCTGGCAGAACCAGGGGAAGAAAGCGAGTTCCGGGAGGAAGGCAATTATATCATCCTGCGGCTGACAAGAGCAGATCTGTACGCCCTGGGCGTGAATTACCTGATTTCTCCGCGGGAGGAACTGGAGAATGCCGTCATCGTCGCCCGAAGCGATGCGGACGGATTGAATATCTGGAAGCTGAACGGCCCGTAACCATGGGCATGAATAAAGCATTAGCCTGCGAATGGCAGAACGGAAGGAGCTCACATGGCTCGGTTTAAAAACCCATCTCAGCGGCTGCAAGCCCTGAACAGGCAGATTGAAAAATGGAAAGGATACCGCCTTTCTCCGTCTTTTCTGGCGGCGCTTATTGGCGCGCTGGCTTTCGGGCTGCTGGGACAGGGAATGGGCCTTTTTAACAAGTTCTCCTGGCACGACGACATCTTCTCCCTTTTTATGACCGGGACAGCCATCGAGCTCGGCCGGTGGATGCTGCATGTCATGGCCGAAGCCGAACGCTGGTTTTACGGGAACGGCTATTTCAGTCTGCCCCTCGTGAACGGGGGGATCTCCCTGCTGTGTATCGGGCTTTCTGCCGGACTGTTAACGGATTATTTCCGGATCCGCTCCCGGGTTCTCAGCGCGCTGCTGGGCGGTGTGATGGCTGTTTTCCCGGTCATCACCTCTCTGTTCGGCTTCATGTATACCGTCCATTATTACATGGTCGCGCTGCTGATGGTCACGGGAGGAAGCATTCTCTTCTGCAAGGACGGGCCCTGGTGGAAAAAAGGGATCGGCATCCTGCTGTGCGGATGCGGCATCGGCACGTATCAGGCGTGGATTCCCTTCATGCTGATGATCGCGCTGATGGACCAGATCCAGTTCCTGGCCCGGCGGGAAGAGGACCTTCGCGTCTGGTTCAGGCGGCTGCTGATCCGCGGGCTGTGCGTGGCCTGCGTGATGGGCATTTATTTCGCCGGAAGCGAATTGTTCCTGCGGGTGAAAAACCTGGAGCTTGATGATTACCTGAGTATCAGCCAGATGGGCACCGGTGGGCTCGGCGTCTATCTGGAGCGTGTACTCCTCTGCTATCGGGAGTTCTTCTTCCCCAGCCGCAGCACCCTCTGGGATATGTACCCCCAGGCTCTGCTGAACGTATACCGGCTGATGCTGTGCATGGACCTGGTGCTGGGGATCTGCTGGCTGATCCGCGTCTGGAAAAGAAGCCCTGCCCGGGCGATTTTGCTGGCTGCCGCTTTCGCGCTGGTACCCCTGGGATGCAATTTTGTGTTTGTCATGTCCGACACCATCCACAGTCTGATGGTATACAGCCAGGTCATGCAGATGGTGCTGCTGGTCTGCCTGGCCGACGGCGCGGAACACCCGTTTCCATCGCTCCGGACGGCAGCATCCTTCGGAGCCGCGCTTTTGCTGAGTTTAAGCGCCGTTATGTATATCCGCTACGATAACCAGTGTTACATGAAAACTGCCTTCCAGCAGCAGGAAGCCATCTCCTGGAACACGACCCTGGTGACCAGAATCGAAAGCGTGGAAGGCTTTTCGGATGAACTGCCTGTCGCCTTTGTCAACCGAAGAGAAATGAAGGACCAGAACCTCTATAATCTGACCGAGCTGGATTTCCTGACGCTGGGCACCTACGACACGGATATCCGGGGATACCTGAATGACTGGGCCTGGTCGGAATTTCTGGCCCGCTGGTGCGGTTTCCGGCCCAAAGCGGCAGACCCTGAGCAGGTTCAGACCTGGCCGGAGGTACAGGCCATGCCATCCTATCCGGATGATGGAGCCATCCAGATCATTCGTGATGTGATTGTGGTGAAATTCTAATCCAGTTTCCGTCCTGCCCCTCGTTTTCAGGGCCCAAAATATGTCTCGCCGGAAAACGCAGAAGTGCCGGAGGATTACGATTCTTCCTCCGGCACTTTTTCCAGCATCTGGTATTCAATGTCTCTTCCCGGGGCCAGAAAGGCAATGCGATCGTCCGAGCCGTATTCCTCCGAGATCTCCCCCGGCAGGCAGCGTCCCGGGTGAGTCAGGATCTCAAGATAAGCATTCTTCCTCCGGGCATAGGCTTTCATCTTTGGCAAAAGCAGGCGGACTCTTTTCAGATCCATTTCCCCGGTCAGGGCAAGTCCAAAGATATAACCGGTATCGATATGGGCTTTCCGCAGTTTCCCGCGAACGGAATGGCTCAACGCCCTCAGGATCAGATTCTTTGTCAGATTCACGGGGGAAATGGTCCCCGTCACTCCCGGCGTGGAAAAGAACATCCACAGCGGCTCTGCGGAACAGCGGATAAACTGCACCCTTTCCCGAAGCGCCATCCGATCCAACGCGTCCATCAAGGCAGAAAAAACGATCGGAATCATATGCGTATGCACATGGCCGTCGATCCGAAGCGGAAGAGGCGCTCCCTCTTCCGTGCTCAAGTCTTTCGTCTGTTCCAGAAACGCCCTGAGCTGCGCTTCGATCTCCGCAGACAGCCGGCCGCGAAGTTTTTCGCGCTTGCTGCCCGGAATGAGCCCCGCTGCGAGCAGCCCCACCCAGGAATTCCGGATGATCTGCCTGCTTTCGCCAGACGAAAGCCAGAAGCCGTCGATCAGGTTAATATGAACAGAAAGCCGCGGTTTCCTGGGCATATGCACCCAGTTTCTGCGCAGCTGCTCCATGCAGTCTTCGTAACAGCTCATATTCGTGATCACGCTGAAGCTGTCAATCCGGCCTGCCTGCGCCAGGGAGAGGATGCGTCCTGCGTTTTCCATGGATGCCGCATAGTCATCCGCGTGAAAGTCAATTCCGTACATATATGCCCTCATCGGGCGGCCGCTTGGCCGCCCCGCCTTTATTCATCCCGTTCAGTCCTGAGGGAAATCAAGCGTCCCGGCTGGAAATCATCTCTGAAATCAGATACCTGGGCCTGTTCTTCATTTCCTCGTAGATTCTCGCCAGATAATACCCGATGATTCCCAGGCTGAGCATCAGCATGCTGCCAATCAGAAGAATCAGCAGGATCACGGTGGTAAATCCCTCCACAGCCTTACCGGAAAAATATTTGACAAGGGTCTGGATCCCCATCACAACCGCCAGCAGAAGCGTGATGATCCCGAAGGCGGTCACAAACTGCAGGGGGGCCGAAGAAAAGGAGGAAATATTCCGAAACGCGTATCGCGTCAGACTGAGGGAGCTCCATTTGGAGGTGCCGGCTTCCCGATCCCGAACATCGAATTCCACCGTGGCGGTCTTAAAGCCCACCCAGGAAGAGAGGGCCCGGAAGAAGGCATTTTTCTCCGGCAGGGACAGGATGGCGTTCACTGCCTTGCGGTCCATCAGCTTGAAGTCCGAGGCCCGGGACATATCGATTTTTGTGGCGGCACTCATGATTTTATAGAATGAACCGGCCATAAGGCCATGGAGTTTGCTCTCCTTTCCCCGGCTGCGCTTGACTCCCTCCACAACCTCGTATCCTTCCTGCCACTTATGCAGCATTTCCACCACCGTTTCCGGCGGATGCTGCAGGTCGCAATCCATCACCACGCAGCAGTCGCCCTTCGCGCAGGCCAACCCGGCCATGATGGCCGCTTCTTTGCCGAAATTTCGGGAAAAGCTGACCCCTGTAACATGCGGATCCTCCGCCGCAACCTCCCGAATCCGGTTCCAGGTCTCGTCCTTCGAGCCGTCGTTGACGAAAACCAACTCCCAGGTCACCCCTTCCGGGCGCAGGACCGCAGTCAGCCGCTCTGCCGCCCGGCGAATGTTCTCCTCCTCGTTATAGGAAGGCAGGATAATGGAAATCGTTGGCATCCGAAGAACCTTCTTTCCTCGCAAAATCAGCGTGTACGCAATCGGCAGACCAGATCAGGGGAGCTTCTCCATTCCCTCCCTCAATTTTGCAGCCACCATTTTCAGCAGCACGGAGAGGACAAACGCCGCCGCAAAAACGGTCAGGGCGTAAATGATTCCGGCTGAATCGACGGAATGGAACAGGGGCGGATCCATCACGTACAGATTCTCATAAATCAGGTAAATCTCCATGGAGAAGGTGCCGATCAGGCATATCCCCTTATAGAGGATGCTTCGTCCCTTCACCCAACCGCAAAGCATGCTGTCCGCCAATACGATTGAAATCGTCAGAGGCACGTAGGCATAGCGCCGAAGGGGAACGAATCTTTGCGGAATCAGGGGGATCAGGAAAATTCCCGCCGCGATGACCGGCAGGCTCAGCCAGGGGATCCATCCGGGAATTCTGGCGTGCTTCCTGCAATAAGGGGCAAACAATACCCCCAGCAGAAATACCGGCACCCGGGTGATCATGATCTCCAGCCGCTTAAACCAGACCGGGTACAGCTTCGAAACAGCAAAGGCCGCGCCCACTGACAGCAGGATCATTCCGACGATACCGGCAGCGCCCCATTTCCGATGAATCATGTCAATCAGAGGATACAGCAGATAGAGCGTCAGCAGCAGGGCGAAATACCAATACCCGGGCTCAATCTGCACAGGAAGGAAAGATCCGACCAGAAATACTTTCCCCAGCCACTCCTGAATGCTGCCGAGGTTTTGCAATCCATAGTACAGGATCGTGACAATCAGCACAGAAGGCAGCACCCGGGAAAAGCGCCGGGCATAAAACGTCCGGATCAGATGCGGCGTTTTCTCCTCCCGCAGGGATGCCATCGAGTAGTAAAGGCCGAGCCCTGAGAGAAAAAGAAAGATGTCCACCCCGCAGTTGCCCAGTTCCTTCAATCGGTTCAAAATACCAACCAGGTGCAGTTTCCCCAACCAGGAAGACGCCAGGAAGTTCAGGTGATACGAGTGAAACAGCGCGACCCACAGGGCAGCCAGGCCCAGCAAGTGGGGACGGGCCCGCGAAACGGTCTGCAGATCAAACGCTTTCTTCTCCTCCATCCGGCCGCCCCTCCCCTCAGAATACAAACCTGTCCTATTTTACTATTCAGGGGGCTTTCCGTCAATCCTGAGCCGGGGCTTTGCTCCCGCATGCTTTGCAAATAAACGCTGCACCGGTTGAAAGTACTGAATTCCGCCCCTGTCCGCCTTGCGAAAAGTCTCAAAGTAGGATATGATAGAATCCGTAATTATGATTTGGAGGGCTGTTGCATG
>CADBTC010000346.1 GCA_902797445.1 uncultured Eubacteriales bacterium
CAATATCACGGTGACGATGCGTCTGTATACGGACTATAACAGCATCTATCGGGATGTGCTGACCAATATCTCCACGGATACCACGCCCAATGTCTGTATTACCTACCCCGACCATATCGCTACCTACCTGGAGGGAAATAACGTGGTCGTAGAGCTGGACAGACTGATGGACGATCCGGTGTACGGTCTGGGAGGCACAGGCCTGAAGTTTGATGCGCCGAAGAAGGAAGAGATCGTGCCTGAGTTCCTGCGGGAAGGCGTCATCGGCGGCAAACAGTACGCGCTGCCCTATATGCGGTCCACGGAGGCCGTGTATATCAACCAGGATCTGGTGGAGAAGCTGGGGTATCAGGTGCCGGACATCCTGACTTGGGATTTCATCTGGGAGGTATCCGAGAAGGCCATGGAGAAGGACGAGGCGGGCATCTTTGCTGTCAACGGCCAGAGCACCCTGATTCCCTTTATTTATAAGAGCACGGACAACATGATGATCTCCATGCTGCGCCAGCTGGGCGCGGGCTACTCCACGGACAACGGGGAGGTGCTGATCTTCAACGAGCAGACCCGGGGCATCCTGGAGGAGGTTTTTGTCCACGCGAAGAGCCGGGCTTTCTCGACATTCGGCATCAGCAGCTATCCGGGAAATTTTCTGAATGCAGGACAGTGCATTTTCGCCATCGACTCCACCGCCGGCGCCACCTGGATGGGGTCTGAGGCGCCGCTGCTGGATATCCATGAGGAGCAGGTGGTTTCCTTCCACACAGCGGTGCGGCCGATTCCCCAGTACGATCCGGAGCATCCGAAAATGATCAGCCAGGGCCCCAGCGTCTGTATTTTCTCCAAGGAGGACAATCAGCAGGTGCTGGCCAGCTGGCTCTTCGTGCAGTACCTGCTGACCAATGGGGTGCAGATCGCCTACAGCAGCACGGAGGGTTACCTGCCGGTGACCTTGAAAGCCCAGAACAGCCCGGAATACCAGGACTATCTGAGCCGGAAGGGCGAGGACAACCGGGAACACTATGACGTCAAAATTGAGGCCAGCGAGCTGCTGCTGAACCATATGGAGGATACCTTCGTCACGCCGGTGTTTAACGGCAGCGCGGATCTGCGGCAGGCCGCGGGGCAGATGATCGAGGAAACAGCCAAGGGTGCCCGAAGGAAGAAGGAGATGAACGATGCGTTCATCGAAAACCTGTATCGGGATATGACCAGCCTCTACCACCTGGACCAGATCAAGGTCACCGGCGGGGACGAAAACGAGACGGCGGAGGACACGCCGGACACACCCATTGCCCCGGAATCCCGGGTGCTGCTGGCGGCCATCGCTGTGATCTGGATCCTGATCGGCTTCTTCCGCCTCAGGGAGCACCGGAAGGAAAAGGCGGCCCGACGGAGGCAATAAAACGACCCAATTCATCAAAAGCAGCCGGACCATGCGCCCAGGCTGCTTTTCTGATTGCATTTCGGCTGCTTTTTTTCTGTATTATGCTTGCAAAACCGAACGAAAATGGCCATACTATTCAGGAATGTTCCGGAATTGCCCGCGGACGGGACCGGGACGGAAACACGACGCTCCGGGGATGAGGCTCCGAGGGTAAAGAACAAGGGAGGATTTGAAAGATGGATCGAGTATACAATTTTTCTCCGGGACCTTCCCAGCTGCCGCTGCCGGTGCTGGAAAAGGCGCAGAAGGATCTGCTGGTCTATGGCTCTGCCGGAATGTCCGTGATGGAGATGAGCCATCGCAGCAAAATGTATACCGATATTTATGATCAGACGGTGGCGGATCTGCGGGAGCTGATGGCCATCCCGGAGGAGTACGAGGTCGTATTCCTGCAGGGCGGCGCGACGCAGCAGTTTTCCGCGATTCCGCTGAATATGATGGTCAATAAAAAGGCGGACTACATCGACTCCGGCAATTTCGCCCATCTGGCGGCGGAGGAGGGTAAGCGCTACGGCGAAGTGCATGTGGTGGCTTCCAGCCGGGAGGATAACTATACGTACGTGCCGGATGTGAAGAACATCGCCTTCACCGAGGGGGCGGATTATCTGCATATCACCCAGAACAACACCATCTACGGCACCCGGTACGTGGAGCTGCCGGAGAGTCCGGCGCCGCTGGTCTGCGACGCCAGCAGCATGATCCTGTCCGAGACCATGGATGTGTCCAAATACGGCGTGATCTATGCCGGCGCCCAGAAGAACATTGGCCCCAGCGGGCTGTGCGTCCTGATCGTCCGGAAGGATCTGGCGGGGCACGCCATGGATATCTGCCCGAAGCTGCTGAACTGGCAGGTGCAGATCGATAAAGGCAGCATGTATAACACGCCCAATACCTGGGGCATTTACGTGGCCGGGCTGACCTTCCAGTGGCTGAAGGAGCAGGGCG
>CADBTC010000347.1 GCA_902797445.1 uncultured Eubacteriales bacterium
TACGACGCCTCCCGCAAGGCCTTCTGGGCGGATCCGGAAACCGGGCTGAGCCAGAGCTTCTGGCTCCGCGCCATCGGGTGGTTCGCGGTGGCCCTGGCGGACCTGTGCGAAATTCTGCCGGAGGCAGATGCGGCTCCCCTGCGGGACGTTTTTGCCGATCTGATGCGGGACATCCGCCCCTTCGCCGATCCGGACTCCGGTATGTATTACCAGGTGGTGGACCGCCCGGACGCGGAAGGCAACTACCTGGAAACCTCCGGCTCCTCCATGGTGGCCTACGCCATGCTCAAGGGAGCCCGGCTGGGCATTCTGGACGCTTCCTTCCGGGATCAGGGGCTGAAAACCTTCGAGGGCATCGTGGAAAAGAACCTGTCCTTCACCGGGGAGGAGCTGAATCTGAACAGCATCTGCCTGGTGGCCGGGCTGGGGCCGGAAAACAACCGCCGGCGGGACGGAACCCTGGCCTACTATCTGTCCGAGCCCGTGGTCCAGAACGATGCCAAGGGCGTCGCCCCCCTGCTGCTGTGCTACACGGAGGTCCGGCGGCTGGGCTGAGCCGCTCCCCCGCCGTTCCTGTTCAGGGCAGCTGCGCGCCGATAAAGGCCGCAGGCGGCAGGAGCGTTCCGCGAACGCAAAAACCGCAAAGGAGCGGCTGCTCTTCGCGAGCAGGAGCGCGTGACAATATGGCAGATTTTATACTATAAACGTCCATTGACAACTTCCGCTTACCGTTTTATACTGTTCTTTGGTTCATCATTACCGTTTACATTCTGGATGGAGAAGCATGGAAAAGCAGCGTTCTCTTTCCGCGTACCGCGCCATCGATCTGCTGATCTGGGCCGCTTTGCTGGTCATCTTCGAAGGCGTGATTCTGCGGGCTTCAAGGAGTCTCGTTTTCGTGGACCAGCCCTTTACCGTTTCCCTGGCCGCGGCGATCGCCTGTATCGTCTACATGCGCTGGGGATACTGGGGCGGGATCCACGCGGCCCTGGCGGGCGTGGTTTACTGCCTGCTGGGCGGCGGGACGTGGAAACAGATGCTCATCTATGCGGGAGGGAATCTGCTTTCCCTGCTGGCGGTCCCGGTCATGAACCGGATCGGCAGGGAAAAGCTGCGGACTTCTCCGTATCTCTATCTGGGGGTTTCCCTGGGAACGCTGATGCTCATGCAGCTGGGCCGGGCGCTGCTGGCGATGCTGATGGGGGCCGGGCTGCCGGAGGCGATCCGCTTCTTTACGACGGATTCGCTTTCCGCGGTATTTACCCTGGTCATCATCTGGATCGCCCGCCGGCTGGACGGCGTTTATGAGGATCAGCGGCATTTTCTTCGCCGTTTTCATCAGGAACAGGAAAAGGAAAGGATGGAGGGCATATGAAGGCCGTAGCAAAGGACTTTTTGCTCTATGACGAGGAGACCGGGCTGTATCGGGAGGATCCGGAACAGGCCGTCCGTGACGATGTGGAGAAGCATTACTGGCTCCACGTGGGGCGGACGATCGCCAAGGACTGGCGGCTCTACCTGATGCTGGTGCCCATGCTGCTGGTTTTCCTCTTCTGGCGGTACTTCCCCATGTACGAACTGCTGGGCTGCTTCAAGGTGCCGGATAACACGATTCCGGTCAGCCAGCAGCTGTTCACCGGCTTCAGCTATTTCCGGCGGCTGCTGGTGGGGGGCGACAGCCTTTCAAGCAGCTTCTGGATGGCCATGCGGAATACCTTCCTGCTGAGTTTCTACGGGCTCTGCTTCGGATTCCCCATGCCCATTCTCCTGGCGCTGTTCTTCAACGAAGTCCGCTCCAACGTAGCTCGCAGTGCCCTCCAGGTCATGACCTATCTGCCGAAGTTCATGTCCACCGTCGTTATGACCTCTCTGGTCATGATGCTGGTCAAGCAGGGCTCCTCCATCTCCCAGATGGGCATCGTCAGCCAGCTGCTGGTGAAGCTGGGCCTGATCTCTCAGGAGGTGGGCAACGCCGGACTGCTGAACAACCCGGGCTTCTTCCGCGGCATCTACCAGATCTCCGGGATCTGGGAAGGCGCGGGCTATGACAGCATCGTGTTCTTCGCCGCCATCATCGCCATCTCCCCCACCAGCTACGAGGCCGCCCAGATCGACGGCGCCA
>CADBTC010000348.1 GCA_902797445.1 uncultured Eubacteriales bacterium
GATGACATAGCTCATGTCCATGTCGTTCGTCTTCAGGGCCACGGTGCCGTTGATGACCATGGTCCTGTCTTCGATCGTGCCGTTATAGTCCGCTTTGAAATACTGGTCTTCCGCCACGGTGAAGGAGCAGGTGACGCTGAATTCCTGGGTTGTCTTGTTGAACGTCAGCTGGAACTGCAGCATCTGGGCCAGCTGTTTCACCTGATCGCTGTTCTGGTTCCAGGCGGCGATGATCTCTTCGAACGCGGGGCCGTTGAACATCGGCGCGTAGTGGCCGTAGATTTCCGCGATGGTGGCGTCGTTCAGGAACTCGGAAATGCCTTCCACCAGCAGATCGCCCAGGGCTTCGTTGTTCAGGGTCATGGTCATCACGCCGTCTTCTTCAGTGGTGACGATGGCCGGCGCGAGCTTCGCGGCCAGGTTCTGCAGGGGCACGGCCAGCTGCTGCACATCGGCAATGATCTGCTGGACATCGATGCCCATGTTCTTCAGGTAGCCGTTGAGCTTTTCCGGGAGATTGGTGATAAAGTTCTGGACGGTATCGAACCGGATCGCCATGGAGCTGCCCTGGTAGGTCAGGTAAGCGGCTTCCTTGTCGATCTGCAGCGTGCCGAGAGGCTGGTCATTGTTGCCCACCATGATGTTGACAACGCCGTCTTCGTTGGTCCCGGCCAGCACCTGGTACAGCTGGTCATTCGCCTGCGCCGTCAGGTAAATGTCATTCTCCACAGCGTTCAGTTTGCTCAGAAACGCCTGCAGATGCTCACCGAAATTGGCATAGGACGCTTCCGCCTGGGACGCTTCTTCGCCCAGCGCGATGGCTGAGACAGAAAACGCCATGATCAGGCTCAATAACAACGCGATAATCTTTTTCATAGAGGATGGATTCCTTTCCGCCTTTACGGCTGTTTGTTACGGACATCAGCGTCCGGCCAAAAAAATTATAACACGAAGAAATGGTTTTCGCAACAGGATTCTTTGTAACAGATCACAAAAACTCTGGGAATGCATTGCGGTTGCATTTGACAATCAAGCGTTAAAATGATAATCTATACAGGATTTCGGCCAATTGGATTCAAGATGACGGATGATTGCAGTTGGATGCCGGAATCAATCGGACGAGGCGGGTGATGTGACAATGTTTGGAAAACTGATGAACGGGTATTTCTACGGGAAAAGCGGCAAGGGCGACTTTACCCCGGATGATCTGCCCAAGAATCGATGGGAGCTTTTCTGGGCCATGCTCCGCGTCCGGTTTTCGGCCCTGACGCGGCTGAACATGATGACGATCATCGTCTTCCTGCCCTATCTGGTGATCATTCTCATGAATTTCCTCAGCCTGCTGACCGGGTGGACGAACGCCGTCAACTACCAGGAAGCATTGACCGCCGGCACCGAGCTGGATCCCGAGCAGTTTACGCCGGAGCTGGTCGCTTTGTTTGAGAAGTTTACGGAAAACGGCGTGTTCCAGATCCAGAACTTCGTGCGCGACCTGACTCAGGCATGCCTGTGGCGGATGGTCCTCCTGCTGATCCCCGCGATCCTGATCACCGGTCCGGCGGAAGCCGGCCTTGCCTATGTCTGCCGCAACTGGGCCCGTGACGAGCACGCGTTTATCTGGAGCGATTTCAAGGACGCGATGCGGGACAACTGGAAGCAGGCGATCGGCATTTCCGCCATTACCTCCGTCATTCCCATCATTATGTATATGTGCTGGCAGTTCTACGGCAACCTGGCCGCCGACAGCATGTTCTACATGATTCCCCAGATGGTGGTCGTGATGCTGGGCATCATCTGGATTCTCGCGCTGGTGTTCTACTACCCGCTCATGGTCAGCTACAAGATGACCTTCCGGCAGCTGCTGAAAAACGGCATGATGCTCAGCATCGGCCGCCTGCCCCAGACCGTCGGCGTCCGCCTGCTGACCCTGCTGCCGGTCCTGATCTGCCTGCTTCTGCTCTTCTTCACCGGGATCGGCATGTACGCATTCTTGGCGATCGGCGCGTTCTACCTGATCATCGGCATCGCGCTCCCCCGGTTTATCTATGCCAGCTTCACCAACGCGGTGTTTGACCGCTTCATCAATTCCCGCATCGAAGGCGTCCGCATCAACCGCGGTATGACCGAGGATAACGACGATGATGAGGATGAGGATGAATCCGACGGCGAGGATGACAAAGAGGACGATATCAGGAAGAAACCGACAGACGACGAAGCGTGACGCCTGTTTCGCCTGATTGCGGCACTGGAGACAATGTATACAGATTTTGCTTCCGTTTATGACCGGCTGATGCAGGATGTGCCCTACAAAACATGGGCGCAGTATTATGCCGGTCTTCTTTTGCAGAATGGCATCCGCCCCGGCGCGCGCTGCGTGGAGTGCGCCTGCGGCACCGGCAGCCTGACCATTCCCCTGGCGCAGCTTGGCTATGCCATGACCGGCGCGGACCAGAGCCGGGAGATGCTGAACCTCGCGCAGCAGAAGGCGGGCCGCTCAGGTGTGATGATCCCCTTCGTGCGCCAGGATATGCGCAGCCTGAGCGTTCCGCGCCCGGTGGACGCGGTGCTGGCGACCTGCGACGGGGTCAATTACCTCACGGGACCGGGCGATGCCGCCGCCGTTTTCCGCGCGGCCTACGCCTGCCTGAAGCCGGGCGGCATCCTCGCCTTTGACGTCTCCACGCCCCACAAGCTCTCAAGCGTCCTGGGCAGCCAGGATTTCATCTCCAGCGGGTCCGATCTGTTTTACGCCTGGCAGGGACAGTATGAAGAACAGGACCGGCTGCTGCGGATCCATCTGGATATCTTTGTCCGCCTGCCGGACGGGGATTACCGGAGGATCGAAGAAGATCAATGCCAGCGCGCCCATGCGGCGGATGAACTGACCGCGTGGCTGAGACAGGCCGGCTTTTCGCGTATTGACCTGTTCGGCGATCAGGTCTATACTGATCCGGCGCCGGACGCTCTGCGCTGGCACCTTGTCGCACACAAAGGAGATTGTATTTAATATGGATAATCAATTCAGCCATAAACTCCCGGATGAAATGATCCACGCCACCCTCTGCGGCGGACAGGCCCGTTTGCTCCTGTGCCGGACCACCGGCGTCGCCGGGCGGGCCGCGCGCATCCATCATCCCTCCAGCACGGCCTGCGCGGCGCTTTCGAGGCTGATGACCGGCACGCTGATGCTGTCCGTCATGATGAAAAACCCGACGGATTCCGTCACGGTCACCATCGCCGGCGACGGACCCGTCGGCAAGCTGACGGCTGTCGGCATGGGAAACGCGGTCAAGGTGACCGCGGAATACCCCCAGGCGGACGTACCGCCGCGCGCGGACGGGCACCTTGACGTCGGCGCGCTGGTCGGGCATCACGGCCGGCTCTCCGTGGTGAAGGACCTGGGCATGGACCGCCCCTATATCGGTCAGGTCAATCTGATCTCGGGCGAGATCGCGGAGGATTTCGCGCAGTACTATACCGCTTCTGAACAGGTGTCTTCCCTGGTGGCGCTCGGTGCGCGCGTTTA